>NZ_JAGINL010000002.1:0-180727 GCF_017876035.1 Pseudarthrobacter sp. PvP004 | reverse complement strand
CTGGCGGCCTCGAGCGGTTCGCTGATTAACGGCCCTTCTCCGGCATTGCTGTCCATGGTAGGCATCGCCGCTACGGATCCTGCCAGTAGTTGGTGGTCGCTGGTCACCAGTGCATTCTTTGCCACCTCGTGGCTGGATTATCTCATTCAAATCATCGTATTTGTGGTGGGTGTAGGTATCGCAGAGCGCATCATCGGACCATGGAAGGCCCTCGTTGCCTTCCTGGCCGGATGTGTGCTCAGCGCGCTGGTCCTAACTGGTCTGTTTCTAGTGGGCACTTCCAGCACTGACGAGTGGGTGAGCTACTTCAGTGAGGACTTTGTCGTCGGTGCATATGGCGGGGCGGCAGCGGCGTTGGGCGCCGCTACCGCGTCATTGAACAATTTGTGGCGGCGGAGACTCCGGACATGGTTGTTGGCTCTGGCCATCATGTTCGCCCTCTACGTTGGGGTTGCCCAATCGCTGCTATTGCTGGTCGGGGCGTTGGCGGGTGTCTTAGGTGGCAGGATGGTGGGAACAGGAGACGGGCAAACGACGAAAGCCGGAGTGTTCTCGTGTCCCCGGGAGAGCCGGTTTCTCATCGCGACCATTGTGGGCGTCTTCGCAGTAGGGCCGTTCCTGGCCCAGTTGACCAGTAACTTCGCGATGGGGCCACTGTCAACGGTGGGGGCGCTATCGCTACAGAACCCGCCTGATCCCGATGAAATGAGGGAGCTGTGCGGCGGTGACTCCAGTTGTGTGGGCCTGCAGAATACCGTGGGCACCAATAGTGCCGGAGCCGTACTTTTGTCAATAATTCCGCTATTGCTGCTTCTGCTGTGCTCCGAAGGCCTGCGCCGCGGTCGGCGGCTCGCACTGTGGATCGCGTTGGTGCTCAACGTGATTTTCTCCGCAGTTGTCCTGATCCGACTCGTGGCGTTCCTAGTCTCCTTCGGGCTTGAAAACTTATCCGGGATTGTGCTGCTTTACGTCCTGCCGGCGGCGCTAGTTCCGGCCGCCATTGGTGCACTCCTGTTCATTACTCGGGGTCGATTCCGTGCCGGCTCTGGCCCGGAGGCCACACGGTCGATGTTCCAGGCAGTGGCTATCGTCACCGCAGCAGTCATCATCGTCTACACAATTCTCTGGAGCGCAGAAGGAAATCTGGAGAGGGGAACCATCCGTGACCTTCTGCTTCAGCTCACACATGTGGTCATTCCCTTCCCGATGCCTTTCGTTGTCCAACTCCCCCGCGGAATCATGACGACCCTGATTTACGGGTTCGGTGGCGCAGTGATCTGGCTGGCTTTCGCGTATTTGGCATTCCGCAACTTCAGGCTCTTCAACCGCGGTGGTCGGGGTGGTGACGAGCAGATGGGCCAAGTCAGGACCCTACTCAAGCGTGGCGGCGGATCCTTGTCCTGGATGGCACTGTGGGGCAACAACAGGTATTGGTTCTCCCCAGACGGCCAGGCCGGGGTCGCCTACCAGTTCCACAACGGAGTCGCACTCACCGTCGCCGGGCCGTTCGGAGTACCCGAGGCGCAGATCGAGGCTGCGCGCGGTTTCGTCGCCTATTGCCATGAGCTGGGCCTCAGCCCATGTTTCTATTCCGCCTCATCAGATCTCGGGGCTTCCTTGGATGGCATGAACTTCCAGGCACTGGAGGTCGCCGAAGAAACACTGCTGAATATCGAGAACATGTCCTTCAACGGTAAGGAATGGCAGAACGTACGCACGGCTCTGAACAGGGCAGACAAGCTCGGCATCAAAGACCAATGGCACCGCTACCCCACAATGCCCCCACGATTGAGAGCCCAATTAGCAGAAATCTCCGAGGAATGGATGGCCGATAAATCCCTTCCCGAGATGGGCTTCACCATGGGCGGTCTCGATGAACTCAAGGACGAAGATGTCCTATGTTGCGTCGCCGTCGACAGGGAAGGGCTCGTCCACGGCGTCACTAGCTGGCTCCCGGTCTTCACCGAGGGGCACGTTACAAGCTGGACATTGGACTTCATGCGCCGCAGAACCACAGGATTCAAGGGCGTCATGGAGTTCCTTATCGCATCGGCTGTCACGCACTTCAAAACCGACGTGCCCACGATTTCCCTTTCAGGGTCCCCGCTGGCCGACTTCGGCGATCCCACCAGGAACAGCGAAGAAGACGCACCCGCGGTGGTCAAGATCCTCGGGATCTTCCGCGACGCGTTGGAACCAATATACGGTTTTAAGTCCCTCGCCGCGTTCAAGTCCCGCTTCCAGCCCGAGTACCGCAGCCTATACATGTATTACCAGGACACCCTCGCCCTTCCTTCCATCGGTCTGGCGATCACGGCGGCGTACTTGCCCGGTCTGTCGGCCAAGCAAGGGACCGCAATCGTGAGGCAAATGATGGCCAACCACCTGCCGTCCAGCGTCAGTAACGGCTAATCCCCTCTCGTGCGTCGGGGACTGCGACGGCTGTCCTCCGGAGGTGACTCTCCCAAAAAGAGCTCAAGAACTGTTTCGTGTGCTTTCTTCATCCGTGGACCCCGACACGTCCACTAATCGTCCCGAAATTCTTACATCTGTGCCAGGGAGTCACATCACTTTCTGTAGACTCGGAGACGAAGCTGGCTACTGGCACCCCTGTGTATCAGGTTCGGGCGTATTCGAGGCCGGTGGAGACCTATGCCGTGGCTGTTGTGTGGGCGATGGATGCGGTGTTAGATGGGAGAATTTTCGGACTACGGTGTCACAGGGTTTGTTGGTACATCATTGTGTGAATACATTGATGGCTGTACTTTGGGTTTATGGAAATTCTCACCCACGCCCCGGTGCTGGCCCGGTTCGGCTACGCGGTCTCGGATCCAACGCGGGCCCAGGTTCTCCTGGCTCTCGCCGAGGCCCCGGCATACCCGTCCGATCTGGCGGACTCCATCAAGGTGTCCCGGCAGAGCATGTCCAACCACCTGACCTGCCTGCGCGGCTGTGGGCTGGTAGTCGCGGTCCCGGACGGACGTCGGACACGGTATGAACTCGCTGATGCCCGGCTAGGTCACGCCATCAAAGACCTGCTCGGTGTTGTCCTGGCAGTGGACCCTGCCTGCTGCGCACCGGACGGAGAATGCTTCGCATGACGGCCCTGGTAAATGCACCGACCTCGGATCGCCGTGCGGTCCTGGGCCGCAGGATCCGGCTCTTCGCCGCTGCGACCATTACTTATAACGTCATCGAGGCCGTCGTGGCCCTCTGGGCAGGAGGGGCCGCGGATTCGTCGGCGCTGATCGGCTTCGGACTGGACTCGGTCATCGAAGTATCCTCGGCTCTTGCCTTGTCCTGGCAATTCACTGCCAGGGACCCCGAGCCGCGGGAACATCTGACCTTGCGGATCATCGCCATTTCCTTCTTCGCGCTGGCTGCTTTCGTGGCCGTGGACGCTGTCCGCTCCCTGACCGGTGCGGGAGAAGCTCAGCACTCAACACCCGGCATCGTTATCGCCGCGTTGAGTTTGGCGATCATGCCGGTGCTGTCATGGGCTCAGCGCCGTGCAGGGCGGGAGCTCGGCTCCCGGACGGCCGTGGCGGATTCCAAGCAAACGTTGCTGTGCACATATCTGTCCGCCGTTCTCTTGGTCGGCTTGGTCCTGAACAGCACGCTGGGCTGGTGGTGGGCCGATGCGGTCACGGCACTGATTATCGCCGGTATCGCAGTCAGGGAAGGCATCAACGCCTGGAAGGGTGAGGCCTGCTGCGCCGTTCCGCACGCCGATCAGGGCCACGCCGACGAAGAACTTGATGAGTGCTGCGCGCCTACTGACAAGCCCCCGACCACGTCTGCTCCGGTAGTCATCGAACTGGCTCGGCCAGCTGGCGCTGAGCCGACGGGTTCCTGCTGTGCCGGGTGCGGGTCAGACGCCTCGAGCGAGGCGGTTGCCGTGGAGCTTGGATCAAAGCAGACGGATCGGTGAGCGCCGTCATTTCAGGCCGAAGGGTCCGCATCGCTATCTGGATCTTCTTGGCTGCAATCGTTGGTGCCGGGCTGATCTGGTACGCCGTGCTGGTCGCCAACAAGCCGGCTCCGGCCGCACCGGTCGTGGCCGCCGACGCCCAGCTCGTCAGGGAGGACAGCCATCGGGTCACGAGCCCGGTCACGGAGAAGGCGCAGCTGGTGGAGTTCCTGGACTTCGAATGCGAATCCTGCCGCGCTGCCGAACCACTGCTGGCGGAACTGAAAAAGGAATACGGGGATCGGATCACGTTCATCCATCGCTACTACCCCCTGCCCGGGCACCGGAATTCCGGCACGGCAGCAGTGGCCGTGGAAGCCGCCGCCCGACAGGGTAAATATGAAGAAATGGCCGCCAAGCTGTTTGAATCCCAGCCCCAATGGGGGGAACGGCAGGACTCCCAAGCGGTCCTGTTTAGGAACTACGCCCAGGAACTCGGATTGGACCCGGCAAAGTATGACAACGCGGTCCTTAACCAAGCAACGAAGGATCGCATCAACCGGGACGTCGCTGATGGGCGAGCTCTGGGGGTAACCGGAACGCCAACCTTCTTCCTGAACGGGAAAAAGCTGACTCTGAACACCGAGGCCCAGTTCCGGCAGTTGCTCGACGAAGCCATCCGTTAGAACTCACAGCAACGGCGTTTGAGTCAGGAGCGATCGGCGATGTAGCGGGACCAGGTGTCGCCGGCTGCTTCGGCGTGGCGGTGAGCGACTTGGTAGCTGTAGCCCAGGGCGTCGGCGATTATGGGCGGTGGTGAGGCGATGACGTGCTCGTCAAGCGCTGTGTTGCGTGCCCCGCGTAAGTTCAAGCCGAGGTCGAGAAGTCGCGCGGCGAGAGTATTGGGTCCCAAGTGGTGACCCGCCCGGCCGCCGGGAAAGAGCCATGGGCTTTGAGCGCTTGTTCCTGTTCCTAGGTTGGGCCGGGTTCGAAGGTGCTGCTTGAGGAGCTCTGCGAACGGCGGTGGGATCGGGAGGGGGTGCTTGCCAAGTGTGATCCGGAGTCTTCCGGTGGCCTCGTCGACGGTGACGGCGCTCGTTCGGATTGCTGCCACTTTCGTCAGGGGTTGGGCGTAGAGAAGGAGCAAAATTCCCGCGACTCTGTAGGGCAAGGAATCACTATTGCCTTCGAGGAATTCGCGTATCCAAAGGAGCCGTTGTTCGGGCGTTATGGTGGGTCGGTTCGTGCTGGTGGGGCGGGCAACGCGGACCTGCGTGTTTGTACCGGTCTTCTGAGCGAATGCGAGGAACGTTCGGATCAAACGCCGTGTAGTGGGACCTGAGGCCTGCCAGCTGTCTACGTCCTCTTGGGTGCAGTTGGCCGCCGTTCGTTCGTGGACCGCCCAGAGCCAGTTCAGGAACTTGATCGTCTCCTTGATCTCTTGTTTGGCCGAGTGCACCTGGCTGTGGAGGTTCCGCTCCGGCGATTCCATGGGGCGGATGCGTCGGAGGTGGTGCCATTTGGCGAACTGTTCAACCGGTCTGGCGACTTCCGCTGGCAGTTGCGGCAGCTCGTCCTGGATCCAGCGCTCGAAACGCGCCAGATAGAGGTCACGGTGCGGGAGGAGGCCGTGGTGGGTAAGTATCTCCCGTAAGTGGTCTGCTTCCCGGGCCGCTGTGTCCCGGTGACTGTCCAGACCCTCATGCGTCAGTGGGGTCTGGCCGCTGGCGATCGATTGCAGCAACGTCGCGACCCTGGCTGAACGTTTCCACGTCATGACGCTTTCGGGGCGGCTGGCCAAACACAGGACCTCCACGAGTCGTGACCCGGTTCCAGAATGATCCGGATCGCTGGTCAGCAGGTCGTTGAGGTCATCTTCGAGGGCGCAACGCGCGCAGAATCCTTTGCGGTAAAACTCGCCTTCCTGGCGGCAACGGGAACACTGGAAATCCTGATTGATGCCAGCGCATGGGGCGCACCGAGGGTCTCCGCTATCCGAAACGGGTGGTCCGGGCAACAGCCTGTGATGACCGCAGCCTGTGCAGGTGCCGTGAGTTCGGGTCGCCGTCGTGAAGCAAGGGCCGCAGATTCGCCCCTCGGGCCAGCTTGCCCTGGTTCGGCGGACGCCTCGGCCGCATCGGGCACAGGTGATGGATCCTTTCGTGCGCGGCCGGCCGCGCACGATGTTGCGCGGGGTGAGGCCCGCGGGCTTATCAGCCGTCATTGTTGATGACGCGTGCCCGACGCGGGCGGACCGTCCGGTTGAGGTCGACCACCTTCGGGGAGTTCGTCGTGCCGGATCTACGGGCGCGGACGTCTGCGGCCGTCACGGTGATCAGGTCCTCCGGGCCGCAGGAGAAGATGTCGCAGATCGCCGCGATGACCTGCAGTGAGACCCGCTCCGGTCGTTGATTGACCAGGCGATAGACTTGGGGCCGGGACAGCTCGATTCCGCGTTCTGCCAGCAAGGGGATCAGCCCCGTGGTGTTGTGCAGTCCCCGGGCGGCCATTAACTCCGCAAGCCGCCACGTGTACTCAACCTGGCGTTTCACCGGCCAGCCTCCAAAGCGTCGGCAACAGTACGGTCCAGGGCCGCCTGCAGGGTCCGGATCCTGAAGTCATCGCTGACGAACTGATAGATACCCGTGGTGGACGCATACTCGTGACCCATTTGATCTTGCACAAACCTAGAATGCCATCCATCCTCGGCCAAGTGGGTTGCGTACGACCGCCGCAATGAATGCAAGTCCAGCCCATCCGAAGCTATGCCCAACTCATCCAAATACCGGCGGAGCCTTCGCAGGAGAGTCGACTCGACAATCAAACCACCGCGTTCGCTGGGAAAGAGGTCCAGCGTCTGAAGCGTCCCGCGGCCATTGGCCAGCCAGTCTTCAAGAATGTCCGGCGTCCACTCGAAGACTGTGAGCACGCTACGGGACTTCGGTGGCGAGCCTTTCCGGGCTTTGCCGAACCGCACTTTGCAAACGCCTACCTTCCTGAACCGGCGTATATGCGGGTTGATGCTGAAATCGACCGTTTGCAAATGACGAAGCTCGTTGAACCTCAGCCCATAGGAGTAGGCGATCTTCAGCATGACGGAATCACGGTAAGCAGCCTTCCAGCCTTTTCGTCCGGAGGCCTGGATGATCTCGACTTGGTCGTCCGCGTAGTCGAAGAGTCTTTGCAGCTCGTCCTTGGTGAAGGGCCGTTTCGATGGCCTGCCCTCGAACTCCTCGGCATGCGTGGCCGTGTTCCAGTCGAAGAAGACCTGGGCCGGGTGGGTACCAAACCGTCGCTCGCAAACAACGTCCCAACCGTAATCAGGATTGGCGACGTAAGAGTTGAATTGCCGCAGGGCAGACTGCTGACCACGCAGCGTTGAGTGAGCCAACTTCCGGATCGAACGCAGGTCCCCGAAGTACTCCTCAACATGGGCTGGTGACCAACGCCAGGGGAACTCGTTGACGTGTTCCATGAACCGCTGAACAAAGCGGATCCGTTGATCGATCGTGCCGAACTGAAGATTCCGCGACAACTGCTGATTGCGCCATCCACTGAGCATTTCCTCGAACGTCTGCTGCTCCGGATGCAGCAGAGGTAAGGACTCCACAAGGTGAACACGGCCCGATCCATCGACACCCACACAACCTCCCAAGTGAACTTCAAATCCTGAATCAATGATTCATTAAACGCATCATCAGGACAAACGTGCAGGTCAGAGGTCCCTTTACTGCTCAAGTCGGGTCAAGGGCTCACCCCAAGTGCGGACGGGGAAGGTCCGCAGACGGCACCGAACGCGCAAGAAATGCGGCGCGAATCGAGGGAATTAACCAGGCTCCTTTGATCGAGCCACGAATCGCGCGATTGATTCATCTGATGAGATACGCAGAGGAAAGCACGACATATGGGTGCTTATCGGCGTTGCCCTCACGTAGGCAGCTCTCACGAGCCGGAATCCGCCGACCCAGGAGGTTTGCGCAGCAGTCTGCTGCGCAAACCTCGGAGGTTGCGCACCTTGTCGGGTATTCCCCGGCACGCGGTTCCTCACGTTGCAGGGTCTCGTGCTGTGGATGGCTTGGCGGCGTTGTCAGTCTTCGTTTTGGCGGGCGATGAAGGCGGCCATTCCCGGGACGGTGAATTGTATGGATCCGTATTCCGGTGCGTAGATGACGCCTTTGGCGATGAGCCGGGACCGGATGACCGCGAGCTTGCCGGTTGATTTCCCGAGTCGTTCGGCGATTTGCCCGGTTGCGGAGGGTTGGTCGCCGTCCTGGGCCATGGCTCTGAGGTACAGGCGTTCTGCGTTGGTGGCGCGCTGCCATCGGGCTTCGAAGAAGCCATGGTCGAGGTCACTGGTGCCTAACCGTACAGCTAGTTGGGCGTCCTCGCCGCTGATGACCTTTTCTGAGGCAGCCTCCCAGGCGGAGCGCCCGTAAACCTGGAGGAAGAAGGGGTAGCCGTTGGCCGCCGACAGGAGGAGAGAGAGTGCATCCGGTGTCAGCGATGCTCCGAGCCTGTTGATGGGCAGGGCGAGTGCTTCGGTCGCGGCTTCGTTGTTGACTTGGCCGATGGTTCGGTAGAGGAAGAGTCTCTCCCCATAGGTTCTTGCTTCGGAGATTTTGCCGGGAAGGTTGGGCAGGCCCGCGCCGATGATGTAGAAGGGCCAGCCGCGTTGGCCTGCGAGGTGCTGGATTGAGAGGAGCACGGTCAACAGCTCTTCATCCAGGTCCTGCATTTCATCGATGAACAGACCGAACCCGGCGCGGGCTTTCCGCATGGCGAGGGATACGTCCTCGACCAGTTCCTCGAGGTCGATGTCGAGATTGCCGGAGTCCGCGCGTCCTTGTTGCTTGGTAGTGACGGAAGCCGAAAGACCGGTCACTCCGAGACTGGCAGAGATATTGCCGATGCTGGCCATGGCGCCCTGAAGGAAGTTCCAAGCGGGTTTGCCGCGAAGTCTACGGGTGCCCATGTCCAGTTCGCGGGCGAGTTTTGCCCGGGTGGCCGTCTTGCCGGCCTCTCCGGGTTGGGCTTCGATCTGGATGACCAGCCAGTCGTTGCGACGGGCGTGTTCGGCGAAGACGTTGAGCAGTACGGTCTTTCCGACTCCCCGAAGGCCGGAAAGCACCATGCCCCTGTCCCCCACGGTGTTGGACTTTGAGCGGGCGACCAGCAGGTCGAAGGCATTGATTTCACCGTCGCGACCCACAAGCTCGGGCGGCCGGACACCGGAGCCCGGATTGAAGGGATTCATTGCTGGGTCCATGAAACCAAGAATAACCGTCTATAACGACTTATAACAATATCTGTTATAAGTCGTTATCTTTTGTTAGGATTCCTTGGGGTTTAGATGGCCGGGCGAATTGCACTGGCAGTTTTCGACGTAGCGGCAGCTTCCCGCTGGGTGAGCACTGCTCCGGGTTCACATCCGGTGTCTTTGAGCAGATCGGCGACGGCCTCGGCAACCATCTCCCGGCCTCTGAAGCGGCGGACGATCGCGCGGGCCAATTCGGCCGGCAGCCCGGCGATGACGTCCGATTTCGCTGCCCCGGTGCTAAAAGCCTACGGGTACCGTGGCCACACCAGCGTCGTCGAAAAGCATGGGGATCATCGAGCCCGGTCACAGCAAGCGGGAAACTGCCAAGGGAAATCCTTCGGGCCGGTCTGTAAGGAATCGGGTGTATCCGGAAACATGATCAGTATCCGGGGATTTCCGGGGAGATAGTCCGAGTGGGGCGGTCCCATGCTGTTGGAACGCGAGGCGGAGTTTGAGGCCCTGTACAGGGCACACTACCGCCGCGTCTACCACTACATACTGCGTCGAATCGGTGACCCCGAGACGGCCCAGGAACTGACGGACGACGTCTTCTGGATCGCATGGCGGAAGTTCAATGACCAGAACGACGCCGGGCTGCCGTGGCTTTGCGCAGTGGCGCACAATCTCCTGGGCAACGAATTCCGCGGAAGGAAGCGCCGTCGCGAACTGATGGTGAAGTTGAGAGAGTTCGCTCGTATGCGTGCAGCGGGCCAGGAAACGCCAGTGGATGGTTCCCGGCCGGGCGCAGAACCTGCCTCCGACCCTGTGATGGAAACCCTTGGCCGGCTTCCGGAACACCATCGTGAGGTGCTGATTCTTGTGTATTGGGACAACTTCACCACGGCGGAACTGGCACGCTGCCTTGGCTGCACTGAAGGAACGGCCGGAGTCCGTCTCCACAGGGCAAAAAAGGCGTTCGCAGAGGCCGCTGCCCGGACCGCACAGAGCGCAGGGAGCTGACATGGAACCCATCGAAAATCTTCTGAAGCGCGCGAACCCGGTCCCGGACGATACTGAACCGCCCCGGGCTCCAGTCGCAGATTTCAGGAAGCCGCAAGGGGAGCCTGCCATGGAACACCGATTGCGCCGTGACGGGTCGCGGTTTGACCAGCCCCAGCCTCGTCGGCCCTTTAGAAAACTGATGCCCGCCGTGGCCATCGTGGCGGCCACGCTGTTGCTGGTAGCCGCACCGCTGGTCGGTCTGCTGTCCTCGAACCTCACGCCTCCTCAGCCGGTGGCACCGTCGGAGACCGGAACGGCGGCCGCCGAAGACTGGAGGCTAGGGAGTGTCTCTGCGGACGTGCTCAGGAATCGTGAAACCGTTGTGCATGTCCGCATACCGCCGGGATGGCAGTTGGACCAAATGGACAATGACGTCGACAGTACCAATCCTGACTATCCGGCCGTGACCGCATGGCTGAATGCTCCATCCAGCCAGGACGGCTCACCCGGATCCCTCGCTGCTGCGGCGATGGTCTACTACGGACCGTTCGGAAACCGCTACGATCCTGCAGCCTGCGCGGGGACCCAAGAGTCTTACACCGAACTCGACAGTTCACCGGTGGATGTTCCTTATCAGCGGGGCATCGCGGGCACTGTTCCACCTCGGTTCGTGTACAGGGTGGTATCGGGCGCCGGCGGCGAACTCGTCCCGTCGTTCGGCATCACCACAAGGGCGCCCGGGAACGACACCGATCCGTGTAACCAGTACTTCCTGGTCCACGCCGAACGACCAGGCTTCTACTTCATGTTCTCCAGCTACGTCATGTTCTCAGGACAGCACCCCGGCTGGCTCGTGCCTGCCGTAAGTCCGCTCGCCCCAACCTTCTCCTCCAGTGAGGAAGCCGAGGCCTTCATGGAAACAACTGCGTACAAGGACGTCAAACGATTGTTCATCTCGGTGAGCATTACAGCCCCCTAACCCACCTGACGTTTCGCATTTTGGAGGGCACGGCATGGAATCAGCGGACGCCCGCGAACCGGCAACGGCAGATGCCGTCCTGCTGCGGACACTGACAGCGGTGGCACAGCGGACGGGCAATCTGCAGTATGCCCGTACGATCACTCTTGACATCTACCGGCGCGTTCTCTCGGAACAGGAAGGAGCTGGTCCCGAGTTTGGAAGCATGCTGTCCACGGCGCTGAAAGCCGCCACTCACATGTCCGACGACGTCGACCGGGCAGCTGCCGACGATACCTTGTCGGATTCAGGGGTGATTGCATCGTTGCGGCCCGCGGACCGGCAACTCCTGAGGCTGGTTTACTGGGACCACCTCAGCATGGCCGAGCTGGCCGACTACCTGGACTGTTCCATCGCCGAAGCGGGCCGGCGTCTGGACCGCGCTTACCGACGCGCTGAAAAGCGGCTCCGCAGGGCATCGCATCCTCCCAAAGAAGCTCCCGTCTCCACGGCCAGCCGTACGATGACTTGATACGCTCATGAATCCCATCGAACAGCGCATTCAGGGCACTGCTCCGGAAGTGGATCCTGCCGACCTGTCATCATCGCTTGCGGAAATTCAGACCCTGCTGACGTCCTCCGGTGAAGCCGAGCAGCTCACACCTGGCAGCGGAACGACCTACCGTTTAGCGGACGCCAGGCATACCCGTCGGCTCCGGGGCAGTGCGCGCCGGGTGCTGATCCTTGTCTCCTTGGCTGTGGTCCTGCTCAGCGGCATTCTGCAGATGATGCCAGCAGAGATCCAGGACCATGATGAACCCTCAGCGAACGCCGTGTATCCGGATCCTGAGTTTGCAACGAGAACGGTCGTGGTAACCCGCCCATGGGCGACGGGGGAGCAACTGTCTGCCAGTTTCGAGCTTCCGGTGGCATGGCAGGTCCGGCGCCACCTGCCGTCCGAAGAGTTCCCGGGATTGCATGCGACAGTCCGCGACCAGAATGGGCTGCTCGTAGCCATGTTGTACCTTGGTCCCGCACCCACCGGGACACTGGCCGGGATGTGCGGACAGGCCGCCACGGACAGTGCGGAACTGGATCGACAGGAGATTCATACCGGCATTGAGATCCTTGAAGCAGGCCTCACGTCCGTCTACCGGTATTCGCTCGTGGCGGGCCAGGAGACCCGGGGAACATTCGGCCTGTTCTCCCCCACCAGCCATGACTCAGCGTGTTCGGCCGGGCCGGAAGCTGTTCGTCCGGGGCAATTGATCGTCCTGTTCGGAGATGCACTCCAGATTCCCACGCTTGCCGCACCCGAGGTACCCCGGAGTAGTTATGCAAGAACCTTCGCTGACTCCGATCCCCACACTTACCTGGCATCCACGGAGTACGCCCGGATTCGCAAGATGATAACGTCCCTACGCGCAGAGCCCCCTGCCGATACCTCGCATCTCTGGGACGTAGCAACAGGAAAACCGCCCGGACACTGGTAGCCAGGCTAAAGGAAAACCCATGGGATCATACCGAGAACTGTTGGCCGCTCCGAAAAGCTCAAGTACCGGAAACCCACCTCTACTCGTCTCACCCACACGGAGGTAACGGTCGGGCTGGCCGGCTGGGATTGACTGGCAGAGCCCCCGGGCCGGAGTGACCCGGCCCCGGCACGTCTGCCATGGCCGCCTCCCAAACCCGGAACCAGAAACTCCGCGACAGTGACGGGAGTACAGCAGCTGTGGCCGACCGAACGGCCATTGCCCTTTGGTCGGCCACAACCAGAAGGATGAAAGGTATTCTCAAGGCCTGGACCTGAAGGAGCAGCCATGAACATGAATCAGGTACCTTCCGGGACACCCCGACGGTTAACCGCTCAGAGGGCCGCCCGCAGGGTTGGACTAAGCCTTGAAGCGTTCCAAGCAGCAGCTGACGCCCTGAACGATACTCCGGAAGACCTTCGGCTCCCGGGCGCACGCAAACGTGCCTCCTACGATCCGGAACGTCTTAACCGCTGGATTCAGGCTCGGCTATACCCCGGCCCCCGCATCATCCTGGTCACTGCCCAATGGTCCGAGGCAGGATGGCTGCTGTACGCTCCGGACTTCAAGGTGACGTCCAAGGCAGGAAGACTTGTCATGGCCAAACGCCGGATCATCAAGGACCTCGCCGTCAGGGCCGGCACGGAACCCGAGAACATTCACCTGGAAATCCGGTGCGATCCCAACCACCCGGCCCTGCGTGCCTGGTCGGAAGCCACGGAGCTTAAGGAACAAGCCACCCGCCTCCTGGCGGAGGCAACCCGGAAAAGGGAATCCGCGATAGAACTTCTCACCGTTGAAGGAATGACCAAGCCAGAGATTGGCGAGGCTCTTGGCCTCAGCTACCAGCGCATTCATCAACTTCAAACACGTGCACGGAAGCCACCGAGTCCTCAATAGAACCCTCTGAGCAGCACTGGGTTGCGAGGCGGTGATGCTTCAGCCGTTGGTGACGTGTTCTCGACGCCGTCACCGTCGCCTTGCCCGATTGCCTTAAAGGGGCCGCCACGGGAGTTTGTGGGTACCATCCCCCAAAGCCATGTATTTCTCTGGCCGTGTTTCACTCCTGATGCCGGGGAACGGTCCTCCCGCGGTCCTCTCCATCCCTTGGACATTCTTGCCGCTTCTGTTCTCCGAAACGCGTAGAGTGACATGCATGACTGCAGGGGGTGCGGCCATGGAGCCGCTCGTTCACATCAAAGACTTCCGGATGAATTTCGGCGAGACCACCGTCATCAAGGATTTGTCCTTCGACGTCCGGGCCGGGGAAACCTTCGGGTTCCTGGGCAGCAACGGCTCGGGCAAAACCACGACACTTAGAGCGTTGCTGGGCATCTACCAACCCACCTCCGGGACACTCCACATCGACGGGAAACCCTTCGAACCGCGCGACGGTGCACGGCTCGGATACCTGCCCGAAGAACGGGGCCTGTACAAAAAGGAACACGTCCTGGATGTAATGGTCTACTTCGGCCGGCTCAAAGGACTTACCAAGGCCGCGGCACGCGCCTGGTCCATGGACTACCTGGAAAGAGTGCAGCTGGCAGACAAGGCCAACCTGAACCTGGACAAGCTCTCCGGCGGCCAGCAGCAGAAAATCCAGCTGGGCGTGACGATCATGAACAACCCTGAGCTGCTGATTCTGGACGAACCGACCAAGGGCTTTGACCCGGTGAACCGTCGGCTGCTGATGGACATCATCGAAGAACAAAAACTCGCCGGCGCCACCGTCATCATGGTCACCCACCAGATGGAGGAAGTTGAACGGCTTTGCGACCGGGTCATCCTGCTCAAGGACGGCACCTCCAGGGCCTACGGCACCGTCTCGGATGTGCAGGACCAGTTCGGCGGCACCGTGTACCGGGTCACGTACGAGGGCACACTTCCAGCCTCTGACCTATACACTATCGCCTCCCACGGCGCAGGGACCGCTGACCTGGCACCCCAACAGGGCGCGACGGAAACCGCCGTCCTGCGCGAACTCATGGGTGCCGGCGTCGGGGTCCGCAGCTTCACCACCGAGCGCGTCTCGCTGGAGGAAATCTTCATCAGCGTCTACGGCGAACAGAACGAACTGGCGGAGGCATGAGATGACCACAACCACCAAGCCCTCCCCCACTACTGCTCCCTCCCCGGCCAAGCGGTCCCCGCTGAGCCGCCACAACCTGGGCACCGTCGTCGGATTCGAATTCGGCCGCACCGTCAAGAAGCCCCGGTTCTGGATCGCCACCCTTGCCATCCCCGTGGTCATGGCCATCATCTTCGTGCTGATCTTCGCCAGTAACACCTCCACCTCCGCGTCCGCCCAGGCCCAGAAAAACGCATCCCTGAACTTCACCTACACGGACGCCTCCGGCATCATCCCCGAAGCCACGGCCACAGCCATGGGCGGCAAGAAAGCCCCTGACCCGGACACCGCGCAGGCTGACGTGAGGGCCGGCACGTCTGACGCGTACTTCGACTACCCGGCCAACCCTGCCACCGACACCATCCAGGTCTACGGGGCGGACAAGGGCGTGTTCGCGAACAACACCTACGAAGCGGTCGCCAAGCAGCTCCTGGCCGTCGCAGCGCAAACCACCATCAACTCCCCCGAGCTCACGGCCGCCGCCAGCGGTGAAGTGAAGGTCCAGACCCAGACGTTCCGGGATGGGCAGGTTTCCGGCGGGTTCGGCTCCGCCCTGCCACCGTTGATGTTCCTGCTGCTCTTCTATGTGGTGATCCTCCTGCTCTCCAGCCAGATGCTGAACAGCACCCTTGAAGAGAAGGAAAACAGGGTTACCGAAATGATCCTGACCACCCTGAACCCGACGACGTTGATCGTTGGGAAGATCATCTCCCTGTTCCTCATCGGGCTGGTCCAGATTTCAGTGTTCCTGACCCCGGTCATCATCGGCTACGTTTTCTTCCGCGACCGGCTCTCCATGCCCGATTTCGACCTGTCGACCCTGACGTTCGAACCCGGCCCGCTGATCATCGGGGCCCTGCTGCTCCTGTCCGGATTCACGCTGTTCACCGCTGTGCTGGTCGCCATCGGCGCGGTCATGCCCACCGCCAAGGAAGCCGGCGTCATCTTCGGCCCGCTCATGGCCCTGATCTTCGTCCCGTTCTACGCGATCAGCCTGATCCTGTCCGACCCGAGCGCACCGATTGTGCAAGTGTTCACGTACTTCCCGCTTTCGGCCCCGGTCACGGCCATGCTCCGCAACGGCTTCGGAACCCTGGCAACCGGAGAAGCGATAGTCATCATCGCCATGCTCTTCGTTCTGGGGATCCTCATCCTGCGCCTTGCGGTCCACTTGTTCCGGTACGGCTCCATCCAATACTCCAGCAAACTCTCCATCACCGGAACACTCCGACGCCGGCCCCCCGAACTCACCGGCAAGTAGGGATTCCGGCTGGAGCATCGGGAAATGGTGCCAATGCGTTCACGTCTTTACCCGCCCCGCACCCTACAGCGTGTGGCGCGTCAGCACCTCGTCCCCCGGCAGCGGAGGATCCGCCACGCTTCGCCCTTTCAGCGTCCCGTCTGGTCACTCGCCGGGTGCCATTGGAAGTTGGATTCCAGAAGAAGCACCAGGGATCAGGCCAGGTAGCCCGGCCGGTGCAGCCCATGAGACGATCCTGTCCACCGGCTCGCGACCTGCGGCTGCAGGACCAATAGGTTCGTGTGCCGGTGGCCGATCTAAGGGCGGTCCACTCGAACGGATAGTGTCCGGGCGGCTCTACTCGTTTTTCCCTGCTCAGGGTGTGGCAATTTCGTGGTGAATACCTTGTGATTCCCTTGGCATTCCAAAGTTTTCGCTGCAGGGATTGCATAGTTTGCGGGTGCCCCTCATAAGTAGTCATCCAAGTAAGAGACAGGTAGCCATCGGGTGAATGCAAGTAGGTGCAGGTCGGAAGCGTACTGACTTTTCGAGTACTCCCGCGTAGACAGACCTGAAAGAGCCCCCGAAAGAGGGGTACCCGGTACTCGGGTGAGCGGGTCGAGGCCGTCGATAGCTTGAGGGAGCCGGAGATTACGTCCAGTCGAGAGAGAGCACCACCATGCACCTGCTTTCCAGCAGTCCCCCTCACCATCACACGGTATTCACACCGTGCTTCCTCCGGGATTCCCCGTGCTAGCGGCAAGTTTCGCTGGCCCGGTCGTAGCCTCCGTACAGCTTGTACCGGGAGACTTTTCACAGTGGACCAAGTTCATGCCGATCGCCTTGGCGGGGCTCGTGGTGTGGGCTCTTTGGCTCTACCGCGTCGTCCTGTCCAACCGTGCCCGCCCCACCGTCAACGACTTCTCCACCACCACATCGGTCGTGGTGCCCTCCTTCCACGAAGACCCGGACATCCTCCTGCGGTGCTTGGATTCGTGGCTGGACCAGGAACCCACAGAGATCATCATCGTCCTGGACGCCCGCGACACCGAAGCATATGAACGAATCCAGGCCCTCGGTGATCCGACCGTGAAACCGGTGCTGTTCCGCCACGCAGGGAAAAGATCCGCCCTGAGCAGGGGCATCCGCGAAGCAACGGGCGAAGTGCTCGTCCTGGTCGATTCGGACACGGCCTGGGAACCCGGGCTCCTGGCCGCGGTGCAGATGCCGTTCGCCGATCCAACGGTCGGCGGAGTCGGCACCCAACAGAATGTATACCAGCGCACCACCAGCGTCTGGCGCCGCATCGCTGACTGGATGATCAATTTGCGCTACTACAACTATGTCCCGGCCATGGGAGCCGCGGGCGCGGTGGCGTGCTTGTCCGGACGGACCGCCGCGTACCGGCGTTCCGTGGTCCTGCCGCTGCTGCCGAACCTGGAGGATGAGTTCTTCCTGGGCCGGCGCTGCATTGCCGGTGACGACGGCCGGTTGACGTGGCTGGTCCTCGCCGCCGGATTCAAGACGGTCCACCAGTCCAGTGCACGCGCGATGTCCATGTTCCCCAACACCCTCAGCGCCTTCATCAAGCAACGCGTCCGGTGGAGCAGAAATTCGTACCGCTGCTACCTCACGGCCGTGCAGAAGGGCTGGTTGTGGCGGGTCCCGTTCGTTACAAAGGTAACCGTACTGCAGATCCTACTCACACCGGTCACGATGGGAGTCACCATCGGATACCTGATTTTCAGCCGCCTGGAACTGACCGGCATCGGCATCGCCATGACCGTCGGCTGGCTGCTTTTGGGCCGCGGGATCCGGGGCTGGTCCCACCTCTCCCGTCACCCTTGGGAGATCTTCCTCCTGCCGCTGCTGGCACTTATGGTCATCGTTGTGGCCTTACCCATCAAGACCTATGCCTTCTTCACCATGAACAAACAAGGGTGGCTGACCCGGTCCGAGGATGCCACCGGCGGCGCAGGTCAGAACTCGTCCACCCTCACCACTGCGGAGGCACGATGAGGAACCTCACCAAAGCGATGGTCCTCGCCGTAGGATTGGTCATGGTCGGCGCTCCGATGGCCTCCGCTTCGCTACCCGCGGCACCCTCGGCAACCCCGTCAGGTGTTCCTGCGGGCGTGCCGGCAGGCACCGACGGCGACACGGATCTGACACCTCAGGTCACCGATGGCAGCAATTACTCGGGCGACCCGACCAGCGAAGCGGCACTGGTGGTCAGCGAGGACCAGCGGCTGGTCATGGTCAGGACGCAGGCCGCGATTGCGCGATGGACCGGCGCGAGCCTGAACGTTCCTTACAGGGTGGCCTCGGGGACCGGGTACACGCTGGTCCTGACGGCACGGGCCAAGGACTACACCCTTGATGACTTGTTGTCCCTTGCCCCCAAGACTTTCGTGAGGCAACCGGACGGCAGTTACCTCCTGAGCGAAAACATCGTCATCGAATCAGGTGCGACGCTGACCCTGAGCAGGCCCACACCGCTGACGATCAAGATGTTCAGCTCCGCGCAGAAATTCGTGTCCATCGTCAACTACGGCGGCCGCGTGAACGTCGTCGGCAGCCCCACCGCCCCGGTCACGGTCACCAGCTGGGACACGGACCACAGCAGCCCCCGCGGAATCACCGACAACGGGCGCGCCTATATCCGTTCCATCGGTGGCACCGTCGTGATCGATCACGCGTCCTTTGAATCCTTGGGATTCTGGAGCGGCCGGACCGGGGGGCTGTCCATGACAGGCTCCGACCGTCCCATCACCGGTGCCATCACCGGCACTGGGGCCGCGGTCATCAAGCACCACTCAAAGAACAGCAAGCACCCCCAGGTCACGGACGCAGCTCCTGCAGAACCCGTGCCGGGCGCCGTGCTTCCAAGCGACATCGTCCCGTCCTTGGAGGAGAACTCCACCCAGACCGACTTCAGCTACGTCACCGCCTCGGTGACCAATACGCAGATCACGGACAATGTCTACGGACTGTTCCTGGCCAATGCCATCGGCGTGAGCGTCCACAACGTCACCGCCGAGAAGAGCCGGATGGACGGGTTCGTACTGCACCGGAACGTCTCCAACGCCACCATCGTGGACTCCACAGCCAAGCACAGCGCCTTGGACGGTTTCCGGCTTTCACGCTCCATCCGTTCGGTCCGTTTGGACACGGACATCTCTGAATTCAACGGACGCAACGGTATCTACATCGACGGCAGGCCTTTGGCGACCGGTCCCTCCGCGACGGGAACGTCGATCAGTTCGTACGGCAATGACGTCGTGGTCATCAACAGCACGATGACCGGCAACAGCCACTATGGCCTGGAAATCCGCGGTGGGCGCAGCACCACGGTCCGTTCCAACACGATCTCCGACAGTGTGATGGGAATTGTCGCCCAGGATGCTGCCTCCGGGGTGACGGTCGATGACAACCGTCTCGACGGTCTGGCCATGCACGCCATTGCCCTTCGAGATGGCGTCACGGGAGGGAAGGTCACCAACAACACCGTCTCGGACAGCGTCGTGGGAGTCTACCTTCGCGATGCCGCCGCGGACGTTGAAAGCAACAACCTGACCGGCATCAGCAATCACGGGATCTCCGCGCTCGGCGCCGCCACCATCACGGTGCGCTCTAACATCATCTCCGGGAGCGGTCCGAGCGCCGTGGACCTCAAACGCGCCGAGAACGCCACCTCGTCGAACAACACCACCGCCGAATGGACGTTCACGAAATCGTTCTGGCAGATGCTGGCCTCCTTCTTCCAGCCCCTGACAATCCTGTGGACGGTGCTGGCCCTCATTCTGGTCTTCACCGCCCTGCGCGGGCGGCGGCTCAAGCGCACGATCCGGCATCCCTACGCCGATCAGGCACCGATGAGCGCCTTCACCGACCTGGACCCGATGCAGATCCGCCCGGATTCGCTGGGACCGGCCGACACTGTCCCACCGGCCGAACAACCCAGGACCGTGCCCAGGCGCCGGGCAGCACAAGACGCCCACGCCGATGGCGGGTCGTTCCGGCCGGCCGAGCGCGGCCACGTCGAAGCAGGACTAACGTGACCCGCCGTACCGCGGTCCCGTGGATCATCGCCGGTGCCATGACCGTCGTCGCACTCATCGCCATCGTCAGTGCCATCATCCTGGCCATTCCCAAACCACAACCGCTCACTGCCTCCACCTGGGCGGTTACACCAGCACCCGCCGAAACAGCGACACCGGCCGCCGGACCCACCAGCAGCACCTCAGCAACGGATACGGACGAGGACCAGGAACAGGCCGCGGATACGTCCACCGGGCCCAAGCCGAGCGGCTCGGCGACCGGGAAAGTGAACCGCGACGCCCCGATGAGCCAAGCGGCCCTGGCTGCCCGGCCGGGGCAAGGGCCGCTTCCCGCCGCCAAACCCGCGACGTGTCCGGCAGCAACGGTCAGAGTCAGCACGGCAACCCAGCTAAGCGATGCCCTCGCGGAAGCGGCCCCCGGCACCGTCATCCAGCTCGCCGACGGAGTCTACGAGGGACACTTCTCCGCCACGGTTTCCGGGACCGCCTCCCAACGGATCTACCTGTGCGGCGGCCGCAACGCCGTCCTGGACGGCGGAGGAACCAGCAAGGGCTATGTCTTCCACCTCGATGGCGCCAGCCACTGGGTTCTGTCCGGCTTCACCATCCGCAACGGCCAGAAGGGCCTCGTCGCTGACTCCAGCAACGGCTCCGTCATCCAGAACCTTTCCGTAACAGGCACCGGGGATGAGGCCATCCACCTGCGGACGAACTCCAGCAGCAACCTGGTCATCGGCAACGTCATCAGCGATACCGGCCACCGGAATGCCAAGTTCGGCGAAGGAATCTACATCGGCAGCGCCGTGAGCAACTGGTGCACCTACACCAACTGCACGGCGGACGAAAGCAACTACAACGTCATCACCAACAACGACATCTCCGCCACCACCTCCGAAAGCATCGACATCAAGGAAGGCACGATTGGAGGCGTCGTAAAGGGTAACCGCTTCGACGGCAGTTCCATGACGGACGCGACAGCCTGGATCAACGTCAAAGGCAACGCCTGGACCATTGAAGCGAACTACGGCCAGAACTCCCCGGAAAACGGCTACGAAACCCACCAAATCCTTCAAGACTGGGGCGACTACAACCACTTCGCCGGCAACACCGGAACCGTCAACGGATCCGGATACGGCATCGCGAGTTGGCCGCCACTGCACAACACCGTGTCCTGCACCAACGCGCTCACCGGATCCGCCAAGGGCCTGAGCAACATCCCCTGCACCCCCTGAAGCACCCCACGCACCCCACGCACCTCGAGAAAGGCCGACCATGTACCAGCCGACCAGCATCGCATCAGCCCACCCTTCCGTCATTGAAAACCCGAAAATCACCGTTGTCGGCACCGGCTACCTCGGTGCCACGCACGCCGTCTGCATGGCCCTGCTCGGCTACGACGTCATCGCCCTGGACGTCGACCAAGCCAAGATCGACCACCTCGCAGCCGGGAACCTGCCCATCTTCGAGCCAGGACTGGAGGACAAACTCCGCGAAGTCCTCGCCGCCGGGAAGCTCCGCTTCACCACCGACGTCAAACTGGCCGCCGGCCACGGCGACGTGCACTTCATCTGCGTCGGCACACCCCAAGCCAAAGGCTCCGACGCCGCCGACCTCACCTACGTCGACGCGGCCGTCACCGCCCTGGCAAGGGAACTGCACCGTAAGTGCCTCATCGTCGGCAAGTCCACCGTGCCCATCGGAACCGCTGCCCGGCTGACCGCACTCGTCCACGCCACCGCCCCGGCAGGTTCCCTCGTGGAACTGGCCTGGAACCCCGAATTCCTGCGCGAAGGCTTCGCCGTCATGGACACCCTCGAACCGGACCGGTTGGTCTTCGGCACCGCCTCGGCATGGGCAAGGGCGCAGCTGGCCGCCTGCTACACCTCGATCATTGCCGCCGGAACCCCCGTGGTCAGCACGGACCTGGCCACCGCAGAACTGGTCAAAGTTGCCGCGAACTCCTTCCTCGCCACCAAGATCTCCTACATCAACGCCATGGCCGAAGTCTGCGAGGCCACCGGTGCCGACGTCAGCCACCTCGCCGACGCCCTGTCCTACGACAACAGAATCGGCGGGCGGTTCCTCAAACCAGGACTGGGCTTCGGTGGCGGGTGCCTGCCGAAAGACATCCGAGCCTTCGCCCACCGGGCCCAGACGCTCGGAGTCGGCCAGGCCGTGGCATTCCTGCGCCAAGTCGATGGAATCAACAGGCGGCGCCGCCAGCGTACGGTGGACCTGGTAACAGAACTCGCCGGCGGCGACCTTCTTGGCGTGAAAGTCGCCTGCTTGGGGGCGGCCTTCAAACCGAACTCGGACGACATCCGGGACGCGCCCGCCCTGGACGTGGCACGCATGCTGCACGAGGCCGGTGCGCTCGTCACCGTCTACGACCCCGAGGCCATGACCAATGCCCGCCGCAGCTACCCGGACCTGTCCTACGCCGGGTCGCTCGAAGAAGCCGTCACCGGCGCAGGCGTGGTGGCCGTACTCACCGAATGGGATCTCTTCCGGGCAGCGGACCCGTATCACCTGGCTACGCTAGTGGACTCGCGGTGCATCGTCGATGGCCGGCACGCCCTCGACGCTGAGAGGTACCGGGCCGCCGGCTGGGACTACCGTGCCCTTGGCCGCCCCTCCCACACCGGCACGGTCACGTTCCTGGACTTCGAGAATAACGGGCTGCAAGCCCAAAACGCCGGATAACGCACCATCCTGTCTGATCCCCGGCCGCCGCCTCACGTGACGGCCGGGGATCCGCCACACAATCCAAGGGGGAAGCTCAAGAGCTCCGGCAGCGCCCGTTGCCCGAGCTCGTTCGATACAGAAAAAGGACAGATGAGATGAGCGCACCAGGATCAACGGAGATCGGAATCCTCGCCTACCGGGAGGCCATGGTCCTTGACGCAGCCGCCGTGATCAATGCCCTGTGTGGTCTGCTGGGTCAACGCCTGGTGGCCTACATCGGCTCAGTCAAGGAAACACGAGCCGTCAGGCAATGGATCGCCAAGGAACGCGCCCCGTCCCAGCACGTCGTCAAAGTCCTGCGCGACGCCTACCACATCGCCGTCCTGCTGAACGGAACAAATTCCCCCGAAGTGGTTCAGGCCTGGTTCCAAGGCATGAATCCTCTGCTGGATGACCAACCGCCCGCCAAACTGCTGCGTGAAGGCGAAACGGATGAGGCAGCCCACCGCGTCCTCGCTGCCGCCCGGGCCTTCTGCGCAGTGTGAACGAACCATCGCGGAACCTACCGTCAACGGCGGGGACGATGCGCCCGCCCCCCCGAACCTGTGCCGTGCCATCCGACCATCAGGCACGTCACGTCACCGCCCGGAAGGGAACAGGATCACCGGAACACGAAGGCGGCGTGATCATGACTGCCGGCCGGGCCGCGGCATCTGTCGCCGCTCCTTATCATGACGCGGACGTGCCTGCTGACGCGATATCCTCGGAGTCGTAGACCGTGACACCGAAGGGCGGGCGGACCCAAAGGGGGAAGAATGACAGGTGCGCATCACGAACCAGCAGGGAACACCCCCGCGCTGAGCCTGCGACGGGCGGCGCGGCAGGCGGCGTTGAGCATCGATGCGTTCAAACGAGCCGCAGACGCGCTCAACGACACCCCGAACGACCTACGTGCCGGCGGGCCGAGCACCCCTGTTCGCTACGACGCCGCCCGGCTGGCTCACTGGCTGCGCGCCCAAACCAGGCCCAACGACACGACGAGCACATCGTCACCCTCCGCGCCGATCCCTGTTGCTGCGCTGTGGACCAACTCGCAGTGGGAACTGACCGCCGCCGATTACGGTGTGTCCACTACGGGCGAACGACTGATCACCGCCAAACGACGGATAACCCAGCAGCTTGCCGCCGCCAGCGGCAAGAAACCGGCGGACTGTGAAATCGAAATCAGCTACAACATCGCCCATCCAGGCATGAAGGCCTGGCAGGAATCCGTCGATCTCAAGGACCAGGGAACCCGCCTCCTTGAAGCAGCCGCCCGGAAGCGACGCGAAGCCATCAGAACGCTGACCGCGCAGGGCATCACCGGACCGGAGCTGGCGGCGGCGTTCGGCCTCTCCCATCAGCGCGTCCAACAGCTTCAAACGCCAACCAAAGGCACTGCGTTCTCGGCGCTGCTCGACGCAGAGTAAATAGCCGACCCCGGCGCTGCTGCGGGGGCGGCAGCCCCGGCCCGTGCCAGCTCGCCCAGACGCGCCCACATCCCATCAAGCTGCCCTTGCCGGCGGACCGGGGCCGAATCATCCTCATGACCAGGCCATGTGCGGTAATGGGCCATCTTCATGCTGTCCAGGATCCTGTGCAGGCGAATGACCATGGGGCGGCGCGGTAGCTGCCGGACTCGAGCGCCGCGCACGGCCAAACCGCCACGAGACCCGAAGCCCCACTGGCACACAACTCAGCCCAACCGCTCCCAGGCGGGACCCTGGCCAGCCAGCAGATGCGCCTCACGGCATTCATTGCCTTGCGACCACGTTCGCATTCTCGACGTAGATTTATTCGCCGTAAAGACCGCTGATGCCTTGCGCGTATAAATTGCAAATTGCGCAAGGCCGCTGTTTGCGGTAAGTCCTCTTTGATCTTCCGGAACCGAAATCAATAACGAAAGTCAAGCGCCATCTAGAATCTTGATGAATTCTTGAGTCTACGGTCCGATACGGTTTTCTCATTTCCTATCTTTTCCACGATGCGCCACCACCGCCACGAGGAGAACGATCCAGGGCTGCCTTCCGGAACAGGCCACGGGTGGCCAGGAGTGGCACCCGGAACGCCGATAGCCTGCGGCATCCAGTCTCCTGCCACCAGCTACAGGCGCAGCGGTGGAGGCGCAGCGACCTTTGGATATCCACACCGGTCCGACACGTCCCAATTACCGGAGGGAAGGTCCTTGTTGCTTCTCCTCGCGCGCTGAAGTGGGCTTTCATTCAGAAATTTATGCCCGCTCGCCTCCCCTGCGACAGATTCTGACCGTGGGAGCAGCCCTGAAGTACTTGGACTACTCGGAAAACTGCCCTTGACAGCCCGTTACCACGGTGACGCCTGTGACTGGACAGCACTCAGGATGCTGATGATAAAGGTGCGATTAGTTGCCATTCCGGCCATCCTGCAGCCCGAAAGGGATTCTCGAGGGTCGACCTGTCCCGCCGGAGTCCCTCCAGCCCGGGTACTCACGTACACGCCTGAAACGCAACCGGGAACGCCCCGAAAACTGCTAAGACTACTTTTCTTTCCAAGTAGTGTCCGGCCGAGTACTCAGGGAAAACTGAGTACACCACAATTGCGGAGCAGGTACCCGGAGCGAAGGCGCCTGCGGAAAATTGAGTACCGCTACGCTGTTGCACTATTCCCGATTCAAGCAATTCTTGTTTCACGAACTCCACACCCGAAAAAAGCATCACGGGAGATCCGGAATTCGCAGCAGATCAACATGATGTGCTGAACACATACCTCGGTACTGCAAACAAAATTCTGGGAAGGATTTACAATGAACGCTCTTATGGTCAACATGATTGCTTTTGTCGCCGGCGTCAAGGAACGCTTCGCCTCCGAAAAGGGTGCAACCGCCGTCGAATACGGCATCATGGTCGCCCTGATCGCCGTCGTCATCATCGGCGCCGTCGGCATCCTCGGCGGACACCTGAACACCGCCTTCACCGACATCGCCGGCAAGGTCGCCCCCAAGGCAGTACCGGCCGGCTAAAGCAGGCTACCGCCAAACTCACTGCCGGCTGTCCGCCCCAACCTGGACGGCCGGCAGTGACGTTAACACGGAGCGAAACCGGACGTCTGGGCGGACCGGCGGACCTCCACGCTGTTGAGGGGTATCCAAGGTGAGGAAGTAATCATGAAATCGCGATTAATCGGCGGCATCGCCGCGCTCGTCCTGGCTGTTGTTGGGACTGTGCTGCTGGTGAACTATGTCTCCAACGCGGACCGGCGGGCACAGTCGTCCCTGGATCCGGTGGATGTTGTTGTCGTTGACAAGCCCGTTCCGGCCGGGACGAGCGTCCAGGAACTCAGTTCCCTGGTTCAGATCCGATCGGTTCCCAGTGCCGCGAAGGCGGACGGGGCGCTGACGACGCTTGATACCGCAAGCGGCCAGGTCACGTCCGTGGCTTTGGAACCCGGTGAGCAGCTTCTGGGAAGCCGGCTCATTGACCCGACCGAACGGATCATGCCCGGCGCCGTTCCGGTGCCGGAAGGAATGCAGGAAGTTACCATCTTGCTGCCACCGGAGAGCGTGGTCGGCGGCACCGTGCGCGCAGGGGATCTCGTCGGGCTGTTTGTGACGCAAACGGACCCGAACAACGCCCAGATGGCCAGCACCCAACTGGTGTTCGACAAGGTCCTGGTCACGGCAATCCAGCAGGCTCCCACCCCGCCGGACACGACAGTGGAAGGTACCTCCTCGGTGCCCAGCGGCGCATCGTTCGTGACGCTGGCACGCACCTCCACCGACGCCGCCAAAGTCATTCTGAGCGCCCGGGTCGGGAACATCTGGCTGACCAAGCAATCGGCCACGACCCCTGAGAGCCCGAAAACAACGGTCAGCACGGCAGGGATCTTCCAATGAGCCGCTTCCTCGCCCTGACAAGTTCGACCGGGTTCGAACAACGGCTCACCGTGTCCCTGGATTCCCGCCACGAAGTCCAGGTCCTCCACGGGCTGGCCGCCCATGAAACTCCCGCCGACGTTTTGAGTCGGAACGCCGGCGGGCCCACCGACGTCATCGTCTTCGGCCCGGACGTCCCCCTCGAGCGGTGGTTCGCCCTGGCGACCGCGTTCGACGTCGAGTATCCGGACATCGTCGTGGTCCTGGCAGCGCCCTCCACCGCCGAGGTGACTCTTGCAGCGCTCCGCTCCGGCATCCGCGACATCCTCGATCCGGGCCTTGATGACCATCTCCTGTCCGTGGCGTTGGAACGGGCAGCCCACACCGCCCTGAACCGCAAACAGACCGCCTTGACTGATGCCCCGGAAGGGAACCGGAGGGGCCGGATTGTTTCGGTAATGTCGCCCAAGGGCGGGGTCGGGAAGACCACCGTGTCCACGAACCTCGCAATCGGCTTGGCCCGGACAGCTCCGATGGGGGCCGTCATCGTAGACCTGGACCTGCAGTTCGGTGATGTCGCCTCCGGACTGGGGCTCGAACCTGCCCACACGATCACCGATGCGGTGCAGGGATCCGCAGCCACGGACGCGATGGTCCTCAAGGCCTTCCTGGCCCCTCACCCGAGCGGCGCCTACGCCCTGTGCGCACCGCTACGACCGGCCGAGGCTGACCTGATCGACCCGGCCCAGGTCGCAGCGCTGGTAAATCAACTGTCCCTGGAATTTCCCTTCGTGATCCTCGATACCTCACCAGGGTTGGGGGACGTCGTCCTGGCAGTTCTTGAACTGGCGACAGACGCTGTCTGGGTCTGCGGGATGGACATCCCCTCCATCCGCGGCCTCAACCACGGGCTCGAGGTCCTCCGCCAGCTCGATCTGATGCCACCGTCCAGCACCTTGGTGTTGAACTTCGCGGACAAACGCAGCGGCCTGACCGTCAAAGACATCGAGGCCACCGTCGGTTTCCCTGTGGACCTGGTTCTGCCCCATTCCCGCGCCGTCCCGTTCTCCACAAACGCCGGTGTGCCGATGCTCCAAAGCGGCCGCCGGGACCCCGTCAGCAAAGGTCTCGGCTCCCTCGTGGCCAAGATAGCCACCGGTGCGACGGGCGCCGGTGTCAGGAACTCACGGCGAAGGATGGCAGTGTCATGAGCATCATCACCCGGCTGGAAGCCACCCGAGTCCCCGGCGACACACCGGGCGCACCCGCTGGACCGGTAACCGAGACACCCATAGTTCCCCGCAGCGCCGGCAGTGACGCCGATGTGCGCCCAATGGAACAACTGGCACGAGCGTCGGTGAAGATCACTACCGACGCACTGGCCGGGATTAAGAAACGGGCGGCCGAAGAACTGACCAGCCGCCTGGGTGGCCGCATCACCGATTCCGGACTCGATGAGGGCGACGTCCGGCGCATGGTCCGTGAGGCCCTCAGCGAGTTCATCGATGACGAACAGGTGCCACTGACGCCCGACGAACGGCGCCGGCTGATCCGCGAAATCGTCGACGAAGTCCTGGGCCTGGGACCGTTGCAGAAACTGCTCGACGATCCTCTCGTCACCGAAATCATGGTCAACGGCGCCCACAGCATCTACGTCGAACGGGCCGGGCGGCTCCATCCGACCGGCACGACTTTCAGTTCCGACGCGCATCTGCGCCGCGTGATCGAGCGGATCGTCTCCAGGATCGGGCGGCGGATCGATGAATCCTCCCCCTTGGTCGATGCCAGGCTGGAGGACGGCTCGCGCGTCAACGCAGTGATCCCACCCCTGGCCGTGGACGGCCCATCGCTGACCATCCGCAAGTTCTCAGCAGTGCCCCTGACAGTGCAGGACCTGATCAGGTTCGATTCGATCTCCCCGGCCATGGCCCAGGTCCTCGACGCATGTGTCAAAGCGCGGCTGAACATCATCGTCTCCGGAGGCACCGGAACGGGAAAGACCACCCTCTTGAATGTGCTCTCTTCCTTCATTCCGGAAGAAGAACGCATCGTCACCATCGAGGACGCTGTGGAACTGCAGCTCCAACAGGCCCACGTGGTGCGTCTGGAAAGCCGGCAGGCGAACATCGAAGGCCGCGGCGCCATCACCATCCGCGATCTGGTCCGGAACTCCCTGCGCATGCGACCGGATCGGATCGTCGTCGGTGAGGTCCGCAGCGGAGAAGCCCTGGACATGCTCCAGGCCATGAACACCGGCCACGACGGCTCCATCTCCACGGTCCACTCCAACTCCCCCCGCGACGCCATCGCCCGGATGGAAACACTCGTGCTCATGGCCGGCATGGAACTGCCCTTGCGCGCCATCCGTGAGCAGATCGCCTCCGCAGTGCATGTGATCGTGCAGCTGAGCCGGCTCAGGGACGGCACCCGGCGCGTCACCCACATCACCGAAGTCCTGGGCATGGAAGGCGACGTTGTCACCCTGCAAGACGCATTCACCTTCGACTTCGCGGCCGGAGTCAACGCCGAGGGACGGTTCATCGGCAAAACAGTAGCCACCGGTGTTCGCCCGCGCTTCGTCGAAAAGCTCGCAGACATGGGCATCTACCTACCGGCAGAGGCCTTCATGCCGCAACATCAGATGGGCCGGTGAGAACCATGGCCCCGGACCTGACCCTGCTCGGCGGCACAGTTGCCATCCTCGTGGCTTTGTCGCTCCTGTTGTTCGTCACGCTTCGGCCCCGCTACCAGGACATCGCCGTTACCAGGCGCAGGCCAACGACGAACGCTGAGATCGAGGCATCCGTCATCACGAGGATGGCCGACGCCACGGTCGCCACCGTTGAACGAGGCGTCGGCCAGCGCCGCCGCGGCCTGTTCGGCAAAGACGCCCTGCAGGAAGCGGGCCTGGCCATCAAACCATCCGAGTTCCTCGTCCTGATCTTCACCGGCTGCTTCGTCCTGGGCATCTGCGGCTTCCTCGTCGGAGGAATCTTCCTCTGTGTCCTGTTCGCTGCCCTGTCCCCCGTGTTGGCGTGGCTGTTCCTCTCCACCCGGTCCGGAAAACGACGCAGACGATTCAGCGAACAACTCACTGACATGCTCCGGGCCATCTCCGGCAGCCTGCGCTCCGGACACAGCATCACCCAAAGCATGCACAGCGCCAGCCTGGAAATGCCCGCCCCCATGTCGGAAGAACTCGCCCGCATCGTCAACGAGAACCGGGTAGGCCGGCCGGTTTCCGATGCCATGGCCGAGGTCGGCCGACGGATGAAGTGCGAAGACTTCGAATGGTTGAGCCAGGCCATTGAGATCAACCGTGAAGTCGGTGGCGACCTGGCCGGTGTCCTGGACCACGCGGCCGAGACAGTCCGGGAACGTTCGCAGATCAAGGGGCAGGTCCGTGCGCTGGCCGCGGAAGGGAAGTTCTCCGCCTTCATCCTGATCGGGTTGCCGTTCGTCGTTGCCATCTTCATCAACGTCGTGAACCCCGGATACATGGCAACGCTCTTTCAGTCGTTGCTTGGCTGGATCTTCATTATCGTCGGCGTGATCATGATGGCCATCGGCTCCTTCTGGATCAGCCGCATGGTCAAGATCGAATTCTAAGGAGAGGACATCATGCCTGCCCCCGTATGGTTGATGATCGCCGCGGTCGTCCTGCCCGCGTCCTACTTCGCCTGGTCGCTGATATCGGTGGATCGGGCCTCCGGCAGACTGATCCGCACCAGACTCCAAGCCGCCGCCCCACGACAAAGCACCGACACGCCCGCCGGACCGACCCTGGTGACTCGGATTGTCCGCAGGCTGACACCGAACTCCTACATCCTCCGGCTCGACCAGACCCTCGCGAAGGCGGGACGGCCAGCCTCCATGCCGTTGGAACGGTTGCTGACCCTCAAGCCCCTCGCCGCCCTCGGTGGAGGCCTGCTGGCCCTCCTCCTCGGCGGCGGCCGTTCAGCACCCGGGATGTTCCTGACACTGGCCCTGGCGGCAGGCTGCTACTTCCTGCCGGATCTGCTGGTCTACAACAACGGCACCAAACGTCAGGCCCGTATCGAGAACGACCTGCCCAACGTCCTGGACCAACTGCTGATCTCGGTCGAAGCAGGGCTCGGGTTCGAAGCCGCCGTCGCACGGGTCGGTGCCAGCGGCAGCGGACCGCTGGCAGATGAACTCGTCCGCACCCTCCAGGACATCCAAGCGGGACGCTCACGCCGCGAGGCCTACCGGGCCCTCGCCGAACGGTCCACCGTTCCGGACCTTCGCAGTTTCGTCGGCGCCGTGGTTCAGGCGGACATCCAAGGGCTGGCCATCGCCCGGATCCTCAAACCCCAAGCCGAGCAAATGCGCATCAAGAGAAAGCAGCGGGCCGAAGAGAAAGCCATGAAACTTCCCGTCGCGGTGATCTTTCCCCTGCTCCTGTTCATCTTCCCGCCGCTGTTCATCATCATTCTTGGCCCGGCAATACTCAACGCAATCGCCACGTTCGCTGGCCGCTGAAGGTCTGGAGGAAGTCATGTTCACGTCACCGAAACGGTGCCACCACCCGGCCGATGAGCCGCAGCGTGGAGCCTCCGTCGTCGAGTTCGCGATCATCGTACCGTTACTGCTGTCCATGCTGCTGGGCGTCATCGACTTCGGCGTCGCCTACAGCGAAAACATCAGCCTGCAGGCGGCAGCACGCGAAGGCGCCCGCCAGGGTGTCACCAACGGTGACGTCATCGCTTCTGTCACCGGCGCCAAAGGAAACCTCGAGGCAGCAAAGATTCAATCCAAGTTCGTTGTCGACACCGCCGGCGGCGCCCCGGGCAAGCTCGTGGTGTGCCTCCGATACCCGCAGCGCTCCGTGAGCGGCTTCTTCTCCTGGATGCTCAACGGCTACTTCGACACCAAATACGTCATGAAAATGGAGGGCACCGCAACGAAAACCTCCGATGCCAAGAACTGGACCGGTGGCACATGCGCGGCATAACAACAGCCACAGCATCTGCCTGGGCGAGGAAGAGCGCCGAAGCGGAACCCCCTGAACGCGGTGGCTCCATTGTCATCTTCGCCCTGCTGGTCCCGCTCCTGTTCGCGGCGCTGGCCCTGGCCTTGGATTTCGGAAAGCTCGCCTACGAACGACAGGATCTGAGCAACGCCCTGGACGCCGCAGCCCTGGCCGGCGCCGGTTCGCTTCCCAACGATCCCACCACGGCGAAGACCGCGGCCATATCCTACGCAAAAAGCAACGACCCGCAGGCCGACCCGACCATCGCCTTCCGCTGCCTCGTCGCGTCCACCGGGGCATCGAAAACCGTGGCCTCCGGGCAGGTCCCCAACGTCTGCGACCCGGGCGCCACCGCCGGCGCGATATGCAACGAAACCCTGTGCTCCATCCCCTGCGTTCCGGGCGGCACGAAAACCTGCAACACCATCATCGTCACCGCCACCAAAGATGTCCCGTTCGCCTTCGCCCCGGTGATCGGCGTCAACACCGGCAACACCGGAGCGCTGTCCGCGATCGCGTGCAAAGGATCATGCGGAACCCAAATCCCCAACCCCATGGATATCGTCATGGTCGCCGACCGCACGGGCAGTATGAGCGACGCCGACCGGAACCTGATGGTTGCCGGGATCAAGAGCACCCTGCAGACCATGACCAAGGAGCAGCAATACGTTGCCCTGGGCACTATCGGCCGGAGCGCGACCACCCCTGGCAGTTGCATCACCAAGCCATCCACCTCGCAGACGACCGGCCCGTGGCTCCCGGTACCCTTCACCAACAACTACACCAACACCCCGGCCACACCAGGCGGGGTGCCTCCGTTGAACACCAGCAGCCCCCTGGTCAGCGGATTGACCTGCCTGAATTCATCAAGCACTGGAACATACCTCGCGGCCCCGCTGAAATCCGCGGCCCGATACGTCCTCGGCCTGACCCCCAACAATCTGGGGACTCTGCCGGTCCGGTCCACCCCGGCCCGCAAAGCCATCATCCTGGAAACGGACGGCCAACCAAATGAGGAGAACATCTCCGGCTCAACCGATTTGGGCACGGCAACGGATATCGGCAACACAAACGGCACCGTGGCCTGCAACAACCTGATCGACGTTGCAAAAAAGGCCAAGGAGCACGGCCTTCTGATCATCACCGTGTCCTTCGGAGAGGCCAACCTCGCCCGGTGCAACGGAGGAAGCACGTCTTTTGTCCGCGACGTTCTGGCCGCCGCGGCCTCACCAAAAGCACCCGGAGTGCCGAGCACCGCATCGAACGACTGCCAATCCACGGCCTCACGGGCTGCAGAGAACGGCGACGGGGACATGTTCTTCTGCGCAGCGACGGGCGCGGAGATGGGCCCGATTTTCGCTTCCGCCGTCAACGCCATCAGCACCAACTCCCGCCTGATCAGACTCCCCGAATGATCCGCGACCTTTAGCGCGCGGCCTCAAGACCGGTCGTTCGTGGATCCCAGACCATGGCGGCCGATAGGGCCCCCTTCCGGTACCCAGAGCCGGGAGGGGGTCTGCCCCCAAAGAGAGCCAACCTCCCCGGCCTGTAACCTCTCTACAGCGAACGATGACTGTCGTGTTTGAAACGGCCGCGATCGGGTACAAACAGGACGTGGCGTAAGCCTCGAAACAGGGTGTATTCACGAAGGAAGCCCGCTGGAGCCCCACCGGCGGGCTTCCCGGCCGACCGCTCCCCACAGCGTGACCGCCAAGCAAATAGGCCCAGCCGTGCGTTCACGTCCGGGTGCCGGACCCCCACCCTACGGCCTCGTAGCGTTTTGAACGCCCGCCCGCGTTAGTTCCTAGGGCCCACTCTCGGTTTCCTGAACCCTCCACGGATACTCCCTGAGGCTCTCAATACTCTCCAGAGCGGCAGCCATGCGCTCGGCGGGCACGGTAAACGTCACGTCAATGCCGACTTTCGCCCACGTCAAGTGAAGCTGGGCATCCTTGGGCTGGGGTTCGTGGATAAACCAGTAAGTAAGCGACCAGAAACCTCCACGCTCATCGAAGCCGAGCACGGTGGCGTAAGCGTTGATGAATCCAGGCTGCTTTAGAACCAGCCGCGGACCAGACAGCGGAGATTTCTGAAGTGCGGCCCCGATATCCCGCGTCGCCCTCTCGTGCCGATTCCTGTCATGGACTCCCCGCATGCGAATGCTGACGTGCGCCAATACGCCCTTTGGATACACCTCGGCATAATCCAATGAGCACACTGCCCCGTTGATCGGACGATGCTCACCGGACACAAGTCCCGGAAGCCAATCATAGGGTGGCGTGTCGCTCCTCACCGGTGCGCTCAGCCCAACGGTGAATCGTCCGGACCACGACGGTGCATGTCCTCTGCATCCGGGGCGCTTGGATCATCATCTGCGTCGGGCCCCAGAGGCATCTCGGGTCTCAGTAAAGGATCCGCCTCAGGAGCCTGTTGAGGTTCCTCAGCCTGTAGTCGTTCCTCCCCGGATGCTGGGACTTCCTTGCCGTCCGGCGTGCCGCTCATGATGCCACGTTAAACCTGTAGGCATTCTGCTGTCGAGGGGACCGACGCGCCCAAAACTCCAGCGCGCAAGGCTGATACGCCTGACAACAGCACTGCGATGGCCGCCGTATTCCTCCACGTCACCTCGCGTCCACAGCTGTGGCACGAGGGTTCACCTGAGTGCGGGAGTCTTGAGGGTTTCCTGAGGAACTGTTGACCGAACACAGGATGGGTTCTTGATTCTGCCCCGGCAGAGTAGTTCTTGTCAGCCAGAGAGGCCGACATGAAACGGCCGGCCGGTCTCACGGTGGCCACCTGAAAGGAAACCTGATCCCCATGGCCATCAGCCTCAAGACCACCTCCGGCAAGATCCTCGCTTCCGTCGCACTGGTCGGCACCGCAGCCGCCGTCGCCGGCATGGGCACCTACGGCGCGTTCACCTCCTCCACCTCCGCCTCCCAGGCCGTCACCGCAGGCACCGTCACCATCGCCCTGGGCGCTCCCGGCCCCGCCAACACCCTCAACGTCCCCGTCACCGGCCTGCTGCCCGGCGACAAAGTCGAAAAGCTCGTCACCCTGGCCAACACCGGCAACTCCGACCTGAACAACGTCACCCTCACCACCTCCGCCGGCGCCACCGGCTCCCTGCTCACCACCGACGCCGCCAACGGCCTGCAGCTGACCATCGAAAACTGCAGTGTCGCTTGGACCGGTTCCGCAGCTCCTTACAACTGCACCGGAACCAAAACCACCGTCCTGGCCTCCGGACCGGTCATCGCGGCGAACAAGGTCCTGAACAACCTGACCTCCCTGACCTCGGCCAAAACCGACAACCTCAAGGTCACCACCGCGTTGCCGGCGACCGCGAACAACGACTTCCAAGGCGCCGCGTCAACCGTCGCGTTCGCCTTCACCGGCACCCAGCGCACCGAAACCACCAAATAGCCAGCATTGCGCGACGGTCCCCGGACCGCCACCCATGCAAGACCCCGGAGGCCCCGCCCGTGTTGCCCTTACCCGGGCCGGGCCTCCGGCCAGACCCGCCGCCGGGTCTGATCGGATTCTCCACCCCAGCCCGATCAGATCCGGCGGTCCTTTGTATTGAGCAAAGCTTGATGCTTTCCCGCCTCCAGCCTTGAGCCCGGCCGGCCAGACTCTTAACCAGAACGTCAACGAACAACCTCGGAAGGAGCGCCAGGACCATGAGCGCACTGAGCACTATCACCACTCCCGCCCTCCACGGCCGACGTTCCGCCAATGCGAAATCCGCGCAGACCATCAAGACCGCCGCGGTGAAGCAGCCCTCAGCGGCCACTGATACATTTCGTCGTTTCGCAGGGAAGGCCTTCCGGGGTCTCGGCGTCGGAATGCTGATCCTTGCGGCGCTGGCGTTCTTGATGCTGGCCATCGGCCCGCGCGTCCTTGGCTACCAAACCTCAACCATGCTGACCGGCTCCATGGCGCCGCTGATCAACCCAGGCGACGTCGTCGTGACCGTCCCGACTCCGATCACGGACATCAAAGTGGGCGACGTCATCACCTACCACATCCCTGTGGAGGACCACCGGGTGGAAACCCACCGCATCATCGAGATCACCACCACCGCCGACGGCGGCGTCGCCGTACAAACCAAGGGAGATGCGAACAACGGCATCGACCCCTGGATCGCCACCCTCCAAGGCACCACCGTGGACAAGCAGGTCGCCACCATCCCTTACGTCGGCAACGCCATCCGCACCCTCCGCGAACCCATCGTCATGAACACCCTCATGTACGGCGCCCCGGCCATCCTGGTCATCGGAATGCTCGCCTCCATCTGGACCAAAGACCCCAACGAAGCCTCCACCGAGGAAGACGCAGGGGGACAGGCGGCCAGTGGTGTCTAACCATGGCGCGGACCTGGACTCTGGGAGGCTCCGGGCTCTCGCCGAAGAACTCGGAAACCCGGAACCAGCACGGCAGTTCCTCACCAAGTACCTGGCCATGCTCACCGGCCGCACCGACCGGATCGCCCACGCCCTTGAAGACCAGGACACGGACGAGACGGCAACTGCGGTGCTCAGCCTGAAGATCAGCTCAGCATGGTCGGCGCCCTGGAAATAGAGCAGCAGTGCCTTGCGATCGAAACCCTGATCCGTCACCACCGCCACGACGCCGCCGCCCAAACTCTCCCGACACTGCGGCAGGCCGGATCCCGGTGCGTGGCAGCACAGGCCGAACTCCTCGACGCGGCCCATACCGCCCTGAGCCGACGGGCAATTCCTGGTTCTTGAGCGGACCTTGAGTGTTCACCGGGGTCATTCCTGAGACCGCTTGTGCACACTTGGAAGCAGACCATCACGCTACGGAAACGGGACCACGCGCATGCAGGGCAAGGGCATCATCTGGCGAGTACCGGCCATCATCATGGCCGCGGTACTCCTGCTGATGGGCGTCCAGACTTCACCGGCCCACGCGAAGTTCAACGACACCGAGACAGGTTCCATGGCCGTTACAGCGGCCCGGATTCCTGCGCCGGCAGCCAACACGGTTGCCGTGACGAAGTCCTGTGATTCCCTTCTTTGGTGGGGCCAGGCAAAGATCAGCGTTGGCACCTTCACCCCTGTGGGACATGCGAACTACCACGAGTTGAAAGTCATCGACCCCGACGGCGTCGTCCAGTTCACCGGAGACTTGAGCAAAACAGCCGGGAAGTCCTACAACTCGGGCATCCAAAGCGTCAGCAACCTCTCCGGGACGTGGACCTACCAAATCCGCGGCTACTACAAAGTCCCCAACTCCACGAACACTTGGGCCGGCCAACCGCTTACCGGCACCCTGAACTGCTCCTGATCACAGACCCCGACTTGATCCGACAAGATCGCAACGATCGCATCGTTTGCGCTCTCACCGTCTGCACACCCGCAACGCCGCAGGCCAGGAACAACCGCCAGTAGCGCTCCTGAAACCCTGCCAACTTAAGGCAGGTTGAAGATGAGACGCCAGCGGGTATCGCAGGCCGGGACTGTTGGCCGATACCTTCAGGCGGTCGCCGCGGCCAGCACTCCGTCATTTTCCGGCCGGGGTGGGGCATCTAGAATGGGCGCGTTGATATGCGTCCGGTCGTAAACGACAAGTGCGTTGTTCTCGATAATCGGTTCCTTGGATGTCACTAATCCTGTGCGCTTATCGCGGGTCAGGCGCATCACTTTGTTGTGGCGATAGACGTGCCCGTCTACTTCGTGGAAGTACGCGTCTTCTTCACGGATGTGAAACTTCACTTCGGGGGCACGCTCTGCACGGAGTTCACCGCGCAAATGCTCATCTGAGGTTGTGACCAGGAATTGATAGGCCTGGTCGGTGTCGTTCCGGACCCGATAGTCCAGGTAGTTGTAGATGATGGAAGTGCCTGAGCCGAAGGGGATCTGACGGTTGTAGTCAGGAAACAAGTCCAAGTCGCCGTGGTGGTGATGCTCGACAACGGTCAGTTCACTGTGCAGGACCATCCAATGCAACAGGTTAGTGAACTGACACAGCCCTCCCCCGATGCCAGAATCTGCCCGGCCATGATTGATGACCAGCCCCTCCCGGTACCCCTTCGCTTCGGTGCAACTGCCGACGAGCTTCCAGAAGGAGAACGTCTCTCCAGGGCGGATAACCACCGAATTCACCAACGGTGCCGCGATTCCGAGGCTGATCGCCTTGTTCTCCTGCAGGTGCAGGTCAACATTGCCGAGCTTCCGTCGGATCAACGAATTGTGGCGATAAACCACCTCCGGTAACACTTCATCGGGTCGTAGCCGGGCGAAGGCAGTGAAGGAGAAGAGATCCCGGACCTTCCGCGTGATGATCATGCGCTGAACCGAGAGACGGTATGTGAAAGGCGATATTTCGCAGAACAACTTTCGTGGCAATGTTTCCCCAATAACGAGCCCAAAAACGGGCGGCCCGACGCCCACAAATATCGGCATCGGACACATCTTTACAGACGCTGGAGAAAACGGGAAATCCGAGTCTCGAACGTCCTGAAACCCGCCGATTGGAAGCGACGAAAGCCAAGCAGCAGGTGACTTGTCCCTCACGGCCAGTACGTCTAGCCCACTCTGGATTAGCCGCAAGCTTTGCACCAAGGCCTGCGCCAATAGTTACGGAAGGGTGCTTATCGGCGTTGGCAGCCTTGGCTCTGATGCCGCGCCGTCTTCAGGAAGTCAGCAGGTACGAAATACGTGCTTTCAATAGGTTGTGTCATGTAGGTCTCGAAGCCTTCGCCGAATTCGACGACCAAGACGAGCTGATGCCAACTATTCTTCCGTTCATCAGGGATGAAGGTCCGGTGTTCTGGTTCATGGGCCAGGACCGGTTTTACCGGATCTTCATCCTCAAGGCTGTTGCCTGTGCCACAGGTACGTCCGCGCCACGGGTTAGCATCAGGGAAAAGGCCAGAGGGTGGCCTTCCGAGAGCCCGGGAGTAGGTCTGATGGCAGAGGAACGCATCTCGTATGGTTTCCCACTTCCCGAAGGGGAAGTGTGCCCCACAGGATCTTTCAGCCTGTTCTTGGAAACGGGGCTGAGTACATGGTCCGAGGGACTGTTCCGCATCCACGGCTATACCCGGGGTGAGGTCGTTCCTACAGCCGAGCTCGTTGTCGCTCACAAACACCCGGAGGACCGCGACGCTACCCGGCAACTCATCAACACCCTCGCCCGTGATGGCGGGCAAGGCTCGAATTTCCACCGCATTATCGACAGCCAAGGAAAAGAACACCGGGTCCTGACCGTGGCTGAAGCAGACCGGGACGAGGCAGGGAAGGTCATCTCCATTCACGGTCTTACGATCGACCTGACCCGGGCCATCGCGATCGAAAGCGGCCATGCCGCAACCTCTGCCCTGGTCAACGCATACGCGTCCCGCGGTGTCATTGAGCAGGCCAAAGGCATCCTGATGGGGTACTTCAACATCCGCCCTGCCGAAGCCTTCGAACGCATCTCACAGGTCAGCCAAAACACCAACACTAAAGTCACAGTCGTTGCAGCGGGACTGGTCGCGGCAGCCGAGGAAGGCCGCATCCACGCCGTCCTGCGACGCTGGACCCGACCGGCAACAAGCGCCAACGCCGCCGCCCGCCCTCCGCAGTGATGCCGCCCGGCCTCCGGAGCCGATTGCGCCGCCACTGACAGCTCGGGTGAGAACGGCACGTCATATAGTCGTTGCTCCGTAAGTGGCTGCGGCAGTCGCTCAGCCTTCTGTGGCTTAGGAGGCTGCGCCGGCCCGGGGCTCCTGAAGGAGCCATTCCATGGCCTCGGCACGGGAGTTAAAGAACCTGGTGGGGCACGGCATGGTTCGTCGCGCCATGGCGAAGTTGGCGATGACGCGGCTGACCGGGCCGGAACCGATCAGCGCGATCCGTGAAGCGGCGCACTTGGTGCTGAAAACGGACTTGGCCCGACGGGTCACCTCCCTGGTGTGCGTGATGTCGATCAACATCGGGTACTCGCCCCCGCCGGCCACCCTATTGATTGACGCCATCGCATCCTGGACATCAGCCGCTTCCAGAACAGTGCCCGGATTCCACACCAGGTGAAGAACACCCGCATCCCCGAGCTCCAAGGTGCCCTTGCCCCCACCAACCACGACCTGATCCATCGTCCGCCCCCAATGTTTAGTGAGGCCCAGACTAGCCACCGCTGCGCGCAGGCGATAGAACGACATGCCACAGAACGGGAACTTGGCCGCGGCGGAAGAAGCCTGGGACTCGGGGCCTCATCACGGCTCGCGCAGGCGCTCTTCCGTTGCAGGTGTCGGCGTCATGGGCATAGCCGGTCGGCGAGGGCGCGTAACTCCCCCGGCCTGAAGGGCTTGATCAGATGGACGATCGCTCCGGCGGCCATGCCTTCGAGCTCCATATCAACTCCGGCGTGCGCGGTGATCATGATGATCGGGGCGGTGCAGACGATGAGAAGTCCGCGCGCCACATCTCGACCGTCCATGTCAGGCAGGCCCACGTCCAGGGTAATCAGGTCCGGTTGCAGAACAGCAGCGGTCCGTAGTCCTTCGACGCCACTGGCAACAGGCTCCACCTCGAATCCGGCGCCGCTCAGGATCAGCGCAATCAACTCACTGATGTCCTGATCGTCTTCGATAACCAGGGACAACCCCCGCGACGACAAGAGCTCCTCCTCAAGCCCCGAGTACCGTGTACTCAACTCTCACGGACGGCGCCGAGTAGTAGAGTATTCAGGGCCTCTTGAGATACCCAGCCGAACCCGACCATGGGAATCTGGGGGCCCGCACGCTGCAGAACAGGCCACCCAGCCCGCCCATGCTTTATGCGAGACCCCTCCACGATGCCAGCTGCTCCTCAAGATTTCATCAAGGGCCATGTACAAGCGGTCACGACGGCCTTAACAGGCGGTCTGCCTGCCGTAGAAACTAAGCAAACAAGCAGCCTCAACCGCACGGGCCGACTTCCTCGCCGGCTCACCAATGCGTGTCCTGCAACTTCATGAAGGGCCCTTGCCGGCGGTAGGGTCCCTAGTGCCCAGTTAGTCTTGCCAGCATGACGATCGGCACTGTGAGCAGTATGCCCAGCACCCATGCCCCGCGTATTGCCCGGGACTGATTGATGCTTTTTTGAAGGGCCGAGAATCTGTTGCGCACGAGGACCGGGTCCGTAGCTGGTTGTGGTTTGCGGTGCCAGGTGTTTGGCTTTTCGGCGGCTGCGACGAGGAGTTCGACCTGCCTGGGACTGAGGAAGACCGGGCGGGATTTGAGCCAAGGGATCAATTGCTGATCGGTGAGGACTGCTGCGCCGAAGGGTTGATCCCTTGTTGTCAAGGACTTGGGATTCCGGATGACGATGACGGCGGCGACCGGAACCGTCGCGCGTACCTGACGTCCGAGCAGGTTCGCTGCCCGGGTGGCCTCGTACTGGGCGTTGCGGAGGTGGCGTTGTTTCCTGCCTGCCACCATCATCACGTGTCCTGCAACCCAGACACCCTGGCCACTATGGTTTTTGGTGTTGATGGTAAACACACCTGAAGGGCCGATGAGGACATGGTCGATATCGGCGGTTTCGGCGCCGACGGGAACGGCATGCAGCACGGTCCAGTCCGGGCCCAGGGCCGTGAGGAGGTAGCCAATGGCGATCTCGCCCAGAGCGCCTTTGTACCAAGAGTGACTCCCGATTGCCAATGGATCTACCCCGAGGATCCTGTGTACGAAGAGCCGGGGCCGCTGTTGTGCTTGCAGCGCCAACAAATGCTCGATCACACCCTGTCCTGGCATCCGTTGTTTCAGACTCCAACACGCAGTCGACATCGGGTCCGGGTGATCTTGCCCGGTTCCGGGTTCAGCCACAGTCGCCTCCCTGCCTTGAATCCGTTCGCATGCTTGAGCGAAATGATGGCAGAACGGCTGTGCCGAACTAGGCCCAAAGGCTGCCGGTGCTTTGGCCCAGCCGGGAAATTTGCGCAGCAAGCCGCTGCTCAAACCCGGTGCGCCGCTCTAGCCACAAGCTCCAGCAGCCGCACGCCCCTCAGCGATGGTGTAAGAGCTGCTGCGAAATTGTGGCTGGTTAGGACTCGCCGAACAACCCATCCAGATAGATGGGCTTGCCGGGTCAGGGGCTTACTTGCCGAGAAAGTGTCTGGACATTTGCTCCGCTGGACACGTCTGGCTCAAGAGTCCTAGCTTCTTTGGACTCTGAGGGCCCGGGTGGGCTATTCGGGGTTGGTCTCATCGTCCGGTTCGGCCCAGTCGAGGGCCGCAACGAGGTGTCCTTCGGTGGGGAGAGCTTCTTGTTCGGCAGCGGGGAGTTTGTCGTAGGTGTAGGCGGCGACCGCCATCGGCGAGGTCGAGCGGCCGAGGCTGTAGCGGACGCTGCGGTCGTTCTTCGTGCCGCAGATGAGGATGCCGATGGTTTCGTTGTGGTGCTCGCGGCGGAGCATGTCATCGACGAGGGCGACGTAGAAATTAAGTTTGCCGGCGAACTCCGGCTGAAACTTCCCTGTCTTGAGCTCGATGACCACGTATCTGTTCTGGTCCATGTGGAAGAAGAGCATGTCGACGTAGTAATCGTCGCCGTCGACGTCGAAGTGGACTTGCCGCCCGACGAAAGCGAATCCTGGGCCGAGCTCTCGGAGGGTTTCGGTGATTCGACTGGTCAGGGCCAGTTCCAGTTCGCGTTCAGCGACTTCTCCGGACAAGCCCAGGAATTCGAAGTTGTAGGGGTCTTTTGCTATTTGTTGGGCAAGCTCGGAGTCTTGCGCAACAAGCTGTTGCGTGAAGTTGGACGGAGCTGCGCCGGTCCTTTCAAGGGTTCGGTTCATGATCATGTTCAGCATTACGTTTCTGGACCACCCGTATTGGACGGCGGCTGCAGCGTAGGAGGTTCGTTTTTCGTGGGTGTCCAACTTGTCCAGCAGGACGGTTACGTGACCCCACGGCAATTGCGCAACAGCTTGTTGCGCAATTGGACCGTCCTGCCAGGCTCCGGCGAATGTCGTCATGTATTGGATGTTGCGCGGGGAAAGGCCCTTCAGTTCAGGGAACTCGGCACGCAAGTCCGAGGACAGGCGCTTGATCACCCCGCTCCCCCAGCCGTGCTGTTCCTGCTGGAGTCTCACGCCCTGCCCGATAGTCCAATACAGCTCGATCAACTGGGTATTAACAGTCCGTAGAACTTTGATCCGTGCATTCCGGACGGTGCTCTTTAGGCCGTCAAGCAGTTCAGCGTAGCCACTGGGTAGGTCAACAGTGCGTAGATCAGTCACGCCTTCCACCCTAGTTGGTCCATTGTCCAGGATTCCTGACATGGGCGGCCGGTCCGTCGGATTGGTGTCTCTGTCATGGTGCCCAACCTGCCGGGACGGCTTCTGTTGCCAATCGTGGCATGTATGTGTGCTGGCGGTTGAAGAAGTGGTGGCCTTCCCGGCACAGCTCGAACGGGCCGGTGGCAGAAAAGAGCGTCCTGGCGTGGGCATCCCAGTGGTATACGAACCAGCCGGAGAGCGTGTTTTCGTCCTCGGCCCGGACGTACTCCTCGTGCAGAGCCCGGAGCCGGGTGACGGCTTCGGGGTGGTTCCACCACTGTGGGCACCAGTACCGGGTGTTCTCGTCGTCGGTGACGGCTTCGATGTCGTGGATGAAGGCCTCCACCCAATCCACGAAGTTATCGATCAACTCCTGCTCGCTCAGCTCCGGGACTTCGCCAGTTGCTTCGCTCATGCTGCGACCTGCTTATCAGGAACGGGATTAGCGGTCGGCTGCGGTTCGCCGGTGGCCATGGCGGTAGCGGCCTCCATGCCGGCCTCAATGGTTTTGCTCAGTTCCTTGTTCTTGTGCCAAGGAGTGAGTCGCAACAGGGTTGCCGGGGCAGCGCTGCTGCTGAGGATCCCGGAGAATTTTGGCAGGTCGGCGAAGTCCTGCACGCTGACCTTCGGCAGACGCTCCTTCCTGTCGGAGCCTTGCTCCTTGCGCTGGTAGGTGCCGATCGCCTTGGACAGGCCTTCAGTCCAGTCGGTTTCCTCGTTGCTGCCCACGAACCGGGTACCGGACATTTGCCACAGCGTCTGCATGCCTTTGGTGCCCCATTCACCACAGCCTTGGGACCAACCCTGGAGGTAAAGGGTAAAGCAGAGGCCGCGAGAGCCGTAGTGACTGAAATCCTGAGGCAGCGTAGGCCAGGGAACGATGTTGGCCACTTCGTCCAGCTCACCGACCAACGGCACCGCCAAACGTGCTTCGCCCGGGGTTTTCCGGACCGCGGCGTTGCAGATGGCTTTGATCATCGCCGTAAGAACGGCGCCGGCACCGCCGGGGCCTCGTTCGGACAGAAGGATCATGGTCTGCCGACCCTCCATGAACTTTGCCGGATCGAAATTGCGGATGCCCGGCGTGGGAGTGGTCCACGCCAGAATGGCGTCGTGCACCAGGTCGCGGCACATGCGTTGCGTGGTCGCCACCAAGGACCCGCGCGTACGGTCAGGCCACTTGTCGAAGCCCCTCATCTCGGCAGCGGGGCGAGGGTACTGGTCGGCAAGGATGTTGCTGACCTTTTCGAACGATCCTTTGGAGATCCATTCGTGGACATCGCCGAGGGCCTTCCCAATCAGGGCTGCGGCCAGCAGTGTCCACGCCAGGCACGACTCACCCGCTGGCCCGAACTGGGCGTCCTCGGCCGCTTCGCTGTCGGTACGGGGGTTGTTTTTCATCGACGCTGTGATGATCCAGGAAGCCAGGCGCATGGCATCCTCGGTGCCCTTCACTTCCCACAGGGGGCTGAAAATGAAGTCCGGCCTGTCGGACTGCCGGTAAATCTTGCCGGTATCCCACAACCACACCGTTCCCAGATGGTGGCGGGCAGCAATCACCTGGGCTACGCCGTCAACCTTGTTGGACGTCATCAATGCCGCACCCGGAGCTGCCGCTAGACGAGGAACAACAAAACAGGACGTCTTACCGGACCCAGGGCCCATGATGCATACCCCCAAATCCCGCCAGCCCTGATAGAGAACGGCAGGTTTCCCGGCGGCGGTCTGGCCCAGCACTTGTCCAGGAGGCAGACCCACGGCTTTCGGGTGCAGCTGCGCGGCATCCTTCTTCCGCTCTTTCTCCATCAAGGGTGCAAGCTTGGCGCCGGTTGCGAGCCGGCTCCCCAGCTCACGCTGCGCTGCACTGCCCGCACCGCCACGGCCGGCAGCGAGCAATGCAGCGCCAAACATGAGACCCACCGCCAACACAATGGCGATCCACGTCGCGGCCCCCGGCCAGAGAAAGGTGCCCTCCTTGAACCGCGCCACCAGCTCCGTGAAGTTGGTCCACGGCATTCCCGTGGGAGTCAGGAACTCACCGAGGGTAGCCGCGACCCAGGCGATAGCCACCAGGCCGACAATGAGGCCTGCCAGGCCCAGCTTCATCAGGGTGTCTGTTGACGTTTGCTTGCTCATGCCGGGATAACCTCCATGGCTTCATCGGTGATGGATTCTTCGGTGAACGCAATAGTGGAAGTGGACTTCATGGCACCGTCCGTGTCCGTCAGCTCCACCTCCAGAGGGCTGCGGACATGGATGGCCTCGAAAGGATCGTACTGGTCAATTTTGAACAGGCACGTGCCCTTGACCAGCTTCGTGATCACCTCGGCCGTCCCCACGGGGAGGGTGAACATCTCTTCACAAGCCAACGCGTCGGCGCTCTTCTGCTGCTTGTAGAGCAGGACCGTGCCGCATTCCTTGAGCATGGAAATGGCCGGGCTGTCGGCCGGGATGTCGGAGATATGGTGGAACGCGAACTGGCACGACAGGGACAGTGCACGGGAGAGCTTGGTATTGCGCCGGGTCACCGTGGCCACCGACCCCTGAACGGTGTGCCAAGCCTCTTCAATCAGCAGGACCGTGGGGACTGCTGCTTCTTGACGGTAGAGGGTGTTAGCCAACCAGGTGTTGATGATCGTCATGACGATCGGCAACGCCGGACCGTCTTCGGGAAGCAGCGACACATCGAACACCGTCAGGCCGGCGTTGAGCTGGATATCCGCGCTGGTCTCCCCGTCGATCAGACCGGCCAGGTCATCCTCGATCATGCGTTCAAGCTCGAACGCCGGATCCTGACCCCATTCGCGCAGCTCTTCCACGGTCAGGTTCGTAGCCTTCGCCGCGTCTTCGTTGGGCGCGTACAGGGCTTTGAGGACGTGCCCGATGTGCGCGACTTCCCCGGCCTTCTTCGCATCCGTCAAGGCCTGCCGGTGCGCCATCCGGACGGCTTTGCCTTCCTTGGGCGTCATCGGCCGGCGAAGGGCTTCTTCCATGACGGCACGGACCAGCATGGACTGGCCGGCCGGGGTGCGGAACGCTTCGGCGCTGTCGTGGGTTTCCTCGTTCAACCGGGCAGCGATGCGGGGATCCAGGATGTTGATCCGGGATCCGCCGCCACCGATATTGAACCGGACCGGAGCGACGCCGAGCTTCCGGGCAAGGGGTGTGTACTCGCCTCCGCCGACGTCCTTCTGATACTTCTTATCGATCACCACGACACGGCGGCCGAGGATCAGCTGACGCAGCACGCCCCAGGTCTTCATGGCCGAGGACTTCCCCTGCCCGAGGTCACCGATGTAGCAGACATTCGGGGATTCGAGGGTGTCACCGTAAGCGGTGAACGGGTCATGGACGATCATCCACCCCGAACCGGCGTCCACGCCGAACACCAGACCGCGGTGCGACGTCGGCGGGGAAGCAATCGCCATATGGGAGAACTCCATCTGCCGCGTGGACGATGCAATACCCGGAGCAGCCGGGTCATAGAACCCCAGTTTCGACGCGAAAGCCCACTTCCGCTCGTGGTGCCAGCGTGTCTTGGCGTTCGCTTGGGCCTCTTCCAGCTCCCGGTCCCTGGTTTCCTTCTTCTCAGCCTTCTTCACCGCACGCTTGCTCAGCGGTTTGTTCCGCCGGAGACCCTCGGCCGCGGTATCGGCTGCAGCTGCTTCGAGCTCCAGCCTCCCGGCGCGGGCCTGGGCCCTGGTGGTTCGCTTGGATTTGCTGGCCAGAGCCCACGGCAGGCTCAAACGCTTGACGTCGTTCGTGGTGCTCATCGGATTCCCCTCGTGAACGGCATGGTGGCGATCAGGGCAAGGTCGTTGCGGTGGTCCAACCAGTCAATGAACTCGATACCGGCATCGGAGGCAGCTGCCTCAACAATGTCGGTGGTGGCGAGAATCTCGTTCGCGTCCTCCACCGCGAAGGAGATATACAGGCCGTAGGCCGCGCCGTGGTGGCCCGAACCGGGCTTCAGATCCAGGAGCCGCTGGTGGGAGGCCCCCAACAACACTTCTTCGGTGCCATCGGTGACGACACCGGACTTGGCCACCTTATTGCTCGTTGCCCTGTCCATCGCGGCGTCCGAGCGGGCCTTGGACCGGGCACTGCGCGCGTCTTCAAGTTCCATGACCATGGACACCGAATGCACCACAGCGGGCTGGATGCCGCTAATGATCGCTTCCAACGCTTCAACCGGGATCGGTGCAGGACTGAACGCCGAGGCCGGCACGTAGCCGGTGCGGATGTGCCAGTGATCATTGACCACCAGCGAAATGGGAGACGCTGCGCCGTCAAGGTGCTGCCAGCAGTCCATCAGGTCCGCGCCGTCGTAGTCGTCAATGTCGAAGTCCGGGTCCTGTTGGTGACGCAAGAGCGCGGCCATGGCTAGAGGGCCGAGCGGCCGGGAATTGGTGATCGACCCCATCATCGACGCCTGGGCCATGGCGGAGCGGATTTCCTGATAAATCGCCTGACCAATAGCTTCGTCCCCTGCCCCGTACGCTTCCGCGCGACGGTACAGTGCCGGGGAGCCGGGGATCCGGAACGTCTCATAGGTGCGGTGCTGTTCGGACCGCGAACGGGTCGTCTCGCACAACTCGCCGTAGGACTCCAACAGGATCCGCGGAACGTTCTGCGCGACCCGCCGTTTGACCCACAACAGGTGATCGGCCGAATCCATCGGCACCGCCCGGGCCAACGTCTGGACATGGGTGACCAGGGATTGCCGGCGGGCCAACCGGGCAAGGTACTGGCCACGGGCGACATGACCGGATTCCTTCCGGTATTCCTCCCGGATCCCCGAGGACGAACCCATGACTTCCATCGTGGCCGTGTAGTAGGACTTCTTGACCTTGCCCTGATGCCGGAAGATGACCAGCGGCCCTTCCGGGGTATCGATGGAGAAATGGCGGACGGTGCCCACCATAAGAGGGGCGTTGTCCTTGTGCCCGATAGGCACTTCGATCATGCCGTTCTCGTCGGCCCGTTCCCGGTCCTTCTTCCCGGCCTTGATCATCCGCGTCTGCGGGCGGTCCTTCACCGGAACATAGACCAAGGACTTGTTCTTGGCGCGGACCTTCTTGTGCCGAACCTCCACGAAAATGGCACCCAAGGAGCGGTGACCGGAGAACTTGTTGGGCGTGGTCAGGATGACCCCAGCCAGAACCAGCACCGCGGCGATGATCAGGGCAACGAGCTGGCTGCCGCCTGCCAGGACGATCAGCAGTGCGGCACCGACGGAGATCGACAGGCCGATCCACTCCGGTGCTGTCCGGTTTCCCCCGAACAGGCCACGGCTCTGGACCTCACCGCCGACAACAACCATTCTTCCCATGACTACCTACTCCTTGTACTTCTCTTACCGGCCACTGATGTGGTCAGTATCCGGCGCCATCGACCGTGCCGAGCGCTGGCCGCGCATGGAGGCCTGACGTGCGGCTTCCCGGCCCGCCAGCAGGAACGCCGTCGCACCACCGGCTGCGACCTTCACCGATCCCCGGCCCACTGCCCCGGCACCCGTCTTCAGAGCCTGTGCTGCCTTCGCCCCGCCGGTTCCGGCGCGGTCAGCCTTCTGCAGCTCCCCGATCGTGCGGGTTTCCGGCTGTCCCTGTCCTTGTGCCTGGCCGCCTTGGTCGTCCTGGCCTGAGGGTGCACCCTGCTCGTTCGGAACCCTGGAGGCTGCACTCCGGCGGCCTGAGAGTCCCGAACCGTTCGATCCCAACCCTGAACCGCCCTGGCCATCTGATTGCGTAGTCATCGACGAGGGACCGTTCGTGGCGGCCCTACCGCCGTAAGGACTCCCGCTCCGTCCGCCCGTAGCGCCGGACTGTACTTGGGCGGTCCGCTTCTGCCGGATCGATGAAGAGATCGCCGCGCCCGCGCCGGCGACCATGGCCGGTCCGACGACGGACTGGCGGCCCTCACCCATGCTGGTCGAAGAAGCAGAAAGGATGGGGACATACTTGTAGAGCAGCGGCAAGGCGAAAACCAGAACACACATCGCGGCCGCCGCCAGGAACACCGACGTCGCGTTCACCATGCCATCGTCCACACCCTCACCGCTAAACGCCGGACGCGAAGCGATGTAACTGAACACAGCCCCCATGAGCAGAAGCAGCAACGGCTTCGACAAGGAAATCCCGAGCCACAGAGCACTGACTTTGCCCACGCGTTCACGGTACTTCGGGTGAATCATGAACCCGACCATCAGTGCGATGCCCAACCCCAACAGGTACAGGGCCAACGGCTGCAACGCGAGCAACCCGAGCATGGCCCACGCAACAAGGAACAATAAACCGAACAGCAGCACCGCCGCCAAAGGCCCGAACGCGCCACTGGACTCGTAAGATGCGAACCGGGAAATAGCAACGCCAAAATCTGTGACCCTGCTGGAAGTCCAGAACGTGACCCCTTCAGTGACACCGCTCATCCATCCGTTGAACACATAGCCGATAGCCGGTCCGAACAGCACCAAGACCATGGACAACGGCCCATACCAAAGCAAAGACGTCCGCGCAGAGTCCATATCGATCTCTTCGTTCGCAACGTCCTTCCAGAGCTTGAAATACATCAAACCCATGACGATGATCCCGATCCCGGCGAACACAGCCCACGTGGCACGGAAGGCGTCATCAATCTCAAACACGGAGACCTTCAACAGGTTGTTCAACACCTCATTGGTGGACTTCACACCCTCGGCCTTCACGGTGTTTGCAAACTTCTCAAACCCGTCGTTCGCGTTAGCAATGAACGCCACAGTATCCACGGTGCCCAGGACAACCTGACCGCCCGGCATCGTGGAGATGACCGTCCGCATCACCACCCCAGCAATCGGGAGAAACTTCTTAACAGCAGAACCCTGGACGCACCAAGCGGTAGCTGGGGAGGGCGCACCCGCACCTGGCAATGCAGTACAGAAGGGGACGGTGTTCGTACCGTCGTAGTCCAGCGCCTTTTCCGGTGTTGTCAGGAATGACCCAAATGCTTTGGCAGAAACACTCTCGCAATTGACACCCGACATCGCCGTCGAAAAGGCAAAATCACCACATGCGTTCTTGGCCAATTCTTGGTTTAGCCGGTCTCGGATTTTGTCACGCTGGTCTGCTGGGAGCCCGGCCAGACGCTTGAGCTGGTCTGCGTTTAACTTCTCAGACTTGCTTATGTCGTCCGCTGCCTGTGCAGGACCGGCAGTGATCACCCCGAAGCTGAGGAACAACGCCAGAAAGACTGCGACGAGGCGGATCGTCCTATTAGCGCTTAGCGTTTGCATACTCGACCCACCCTTCCCGGCTCTTGTCTTTGAAGAAGGCATCTACCAGGTCGCTCTGGAGCATCGGAGTGGGATCATCAAAGCTTGTACCTACGCTCATTGGTCCGCCGTCCTTAACCCGGCCACCAAAGTCCTGCCCTGCTTGGACGATGGCGAAGTCAGAGATCTTCCAGTCGCCTGCCCAACTCAGTTCGAAGGTGACAGTCTGGAAGAAGGCGCTGGGCGCCTTATTTACCGCTGCCGCAACGCCTCCTGTGAAGACCTGTACGACTGCCTTCTTTTTCTCTTCACAGCTGGCAATCCGGTACAGGCCACCTGCAGCGACGTCGGAGCGGTAGTACCACTGACCATCAAATGCTCCCGGGGGCAGGTCCTTGGCGTTGGCCAGCAGATCCCCGTTGAAGGTGGCTCGCTCCACCCATGGGCCCTGCTCGCCTACCTCCTTCAGGGTCTTTTTCTGTTGTGCCCAGGTGGAAGTGTTTACGTCTTCGATGAGGGGTGTGTAGTTAGCGGCTGCTTGGGCGGCTGAGTCGCAGCTGCCGTCGTAGCCGGCGATGGTTTTGCCGTCACTGGCGGTTTTGGTGCCGCCGTCGCCGATCTTGATCCCGGAGACTGGGAACCCGAACTTCCCGGACGCCTGCAGGGGGCTGGGGTCATCCTGCTTGGCCGCCGGTGTTGGCGGGTTCAGCAGGACGACGGCAACGGCGATGACCAGGATCACCGCCCCCAAGGCTGTGAGGAGTTTCCAGTGCTTCCGCATGGGCTAGGCTCCTGCTGCCGTGGCGAGAGCCAGAATGCCACCGATGATGACACTGGCCCCGGCGGCCATACCGAAGGCCATACCGGTCTTCTTGGCCCCTGCTGCTCCTTCTTCGATGTCATCGGAGTGGCCGCGGTTGCGGGCCACGCCCCACTTCATGAGGTTCCAAATGAAGTAACCAGCCAGGATGAGCAAGGCAAGAGCCCAGAGGGCACCGAGGACCATTTGGACGGCTCCTTCGAACTTCACGCCGAGGACGCTGATGCTGGGTGTCACGCCGTCCAGCGGGTTGTCGATCATGGGCACGGCGGATCGGATGATGATTTCGTTGCTGATGGTGCTGAACATCGTTTTTGATTTCCTTATCGGTTGGTGGTTTTGGTGGCGGTGGCACGGTCAACGGCCAGAAGGCCTTCAGCGATTTCCGCTGCGGCACGTTCGAAGGCGCGACGGGCCGGGTCGCCGACGAGCTGCCAGTCGATGATCGACCCGGTATCCAGCGCCCCGTCATACGGGATGTCGATCATCACCCGCACGGCGGAGGACAGGTTCTCGCGAAGCTCAGCCTGCTCAGCTGCGGAGACCTTCGCCCCGCCGCCCTGGGTGACCAGTACGACAGCATTGGACACCAGGTCTTTGTAGTGCGGGTTGCCGGTGCGCTCGGACATGGACTCAAGCTGTTCGATCATCCGCAAAGCGGAGACGACAGCGTTGCGCTTGAGCGTCGTGGGAATCACCAACTGATCGGTGACCTCGATGGAGGCAAGCCAGTTCGCTGAGCGGGTGTTGTTCCCGGTGTCCACGATGATGGTGTCGTAGAAACGGCTCACCACCGTGTGGATGCGGTTAAACTCGTCGGCACCAATGGACTTCATCCGGTCCGCGTCCTCGTCCGCGACCAAGACGGAGAACTGGTTGTTCCCCTGATGGCGGGTGTAGTAAGACAGCTCGCCCTTACGGGCGGTAACGGTCTCGAAGGACTCCAGAACGTTCAACAGATCCCAGACCGTCCGGGTGGAGTCGTTAGCGTTGGTCCGTACACCGGCGGTGCCCATCATCTCGTTGTTGTCCCACACCAACGTCTGCTGCCCGGAGTGAATCCCAAACGTGGAACCCAGACCGACGCTGCACATCGTCTTACCCACACCTCCCAGGGGCTGAGCGACCATGATCTGCATCGGACGGGAGTAGACCCGCTGGATCGCCGACAGATCCGCCCTGCGTGCCAGCTCCGCTGGGCCCACCTTGGGGCTGATCAGACCGAAGCTGACCGCCCGCAGGAACGCCTGCCAGCCCGTGGCGGGCGGCAGCTGGTCATTCACGTTCTCCTTACGCAGCACAGCGGCGCTGCGGCGGCCACTGACCAGCGGCACCTCGCGGTGATCCACAACCGTCTCGGCCTTCTCTTCGGCCGCGGACGGTTCAGCATCCGGTACGGCGTGGATGATCGTGGACGGATCCGCTGCGATTGATTCGGGTTCAGTGTCGGTCAGGCTAATGGGTGCGCGGCTCTTCCGTTCGCTCCCTTGCCAGTTCGTGCTCATCGGATGGTTCCTCTCGCTCGTTCCAGGTTCTGTCGTTGGGGTCATGAGGTCGGGTCTTGCGGGGATATGGCTGTCACCAGCCAGGACTGCTGCTGACCGGAACGGTGCAGGAGCATCGTCCAGCGGCCCGCATCGGTGGAGAACGATGCCGTCACCGTCAGCGGGTTGCCGGCGTCCCTGCTGATAACGGGCCCGTCCGTGACTTTCCGGATGGGCACCCGCGCCGGGTCGATGTACTTCGCATCCTCGGCGTATTCCGGTGCCAGATGCGGGGCCAGGTCAGCGAACCAGGTTGTCTCCGGAACATCGGGACGGGCGAACAGGCCCATAACCTTGGCAGCGGTGTCCTTGACCGACTTCTCAGCGGCAGCGTCCCACGTCACCTCGGGAACGCCGTAATGCTCATCGGCGCCGTGGTCGTGTCCGTCCTCGGCGTGGCGGCTCTCCTGCCCTGCCTGTCCGGTATTCACCGTAGGGGGCGAACCGGCTGCTGGTTCGGTGCCCGCGTTTCCGGTACAGGCACTCAGCGAGAGCGCAACGGCCAGCGCGGCGGTGAGTGCGAGGTGCTTGCGCATCAGAGAATGCCTTTCTCTCTCAGGATCGGTGCCGGGTCGATGGTGGGATTGATCGGAACCATGGGGTTGGGCAGGGCACCGGCGAAGAACTCCATGTGCAGGTGACGACCGGTGACGTTGCCCGTCGCGCCTTCGGTGCCCAGGGATGTTCCGGCGGCCACGGTGTCGCCTTCCTTGACCTTCACCGAGCCGGCCTCCATGTGGTACATGCCGATAGTGAGCTTCCCGTCCACGGTCTGGCCGGTCACCCCGGTGCCGAACAGGCCATCGAGGTTGCGGACCTTGACGATCTTCATGTCCGTCAGGGCAACGATCGTTCCCGGCCCTCCGGGGTGAACGAAGTCGATACCGTAGTGGAAGTTCGCCAGCACTCCCCCGGCAGTGCCGGGAGGTGCAGGGCGGGGACCGTAGCCGCTGCTGTTGATCGCCCCTTCCATGGGAGCGACCCACTTACCGGCCAATTCCCCGACAACCTGGTTGCCTTCAGCCGGGCAGACACCGGACGGGTCCACGGCGGCGGCGGATTCCCCGCCCAGGGCTTTGAAGACTTCAGTGGCTTGGGCGCGGAACTTCGTGTAGTGGTTCGGGTCCGCGTTCCGCTGCGTCCGGTGGATGGCGACGGTCGGTTCGAGGGTTTCCCAATCCTCCACCTTCTGAAGTGCTTTGAAGAAGTTCGTCGCCGAAATGGTGGGGTCCATCCGGTCCGCATACGATCCCCACGCTCCGTTGGCACGCTGTTGGAACAAACCACGCGAGTCCGGTCCCGCCCCGTCGCCGTAGTCGACGACATGAAGCGTGGACTCGCCGATCGCGGCCTGGATCCCGATCAGCTGCGCGGCGACCGGCAACTTGAGGGACTTGGCCGCGTTCATGATCACCTGGGCGTTCTTCATCTGCTCGGCATCAAACCCTGCCACTCCCCCGGCCGGGGCAGGACCCTCGGATACACCGGCAGGGGCGGCGCACGATGATGCTGCCTGCGCCGGATCGCTGTCGTCCAGGACAACAGTCACCAAGCCAACCGTCAGCAGCGCAACGATCGACCCACTGGTGATGGCTTTCCGGGCGATCATTGCTTTGCCCCAGCACGGTGATTGTGACAGGTAGGCACTGATGCGTTCATCGGCCGTTGCGTGCCGAACCGCAGCATGTTGTTCAAAACCTGTCCCTCCCCCATGGGCTTCTCGGTGGTTTCATGGACCCCAACAGCAAGACCATCGCTAGGAACGCTCCGAGCAATAGGGCTGGAAAAGTGTGGGCGCTAGGACAACCTGTGACCGACTCGCGGGTACGAAAGCATCTTTGACGAAGAAATTCCATCAGCCAGTGACCCACTCTATTGATTACTAATAGAGTGGGTTAACGACCAAGCGGCAGTTCGGCGCAAAGTCCGGCAAGATGGACCCATGCCGCGACTGATCCGCCCCAATCTGCCCTCCACTGTTGAGGCTGCAATAAGTTTCATGGGCAGTCGGGCACAGGCGGACGTTTTGCGTCAGTTGGCCATACTGGGTCCTTCGACAATCGGCCAGTTGCAATATGTGTTGGAGATCAGTCGACCTAGCCTGAACCGACACCTGGAAGCCCTTGCTGCAACGGGATTGATCAAGACTGATCCGCCGCGAGGCATGCGCCAAGGTCGAGATGTCACTTACGAGCTGCAGCCCGCGAGAATTCAAGAACTGTGGCGGGCGTATGTTGATTACATTGAAGGCCGATGACGACGGTATGCGGGCGGCGATCCTAATGGGCATGGCTCAACCCTAACAGGAATGAAACATGTTTCGAACATGAATCAGTCCGCTTCGGTCTCGTTTCTTTCGAACTTTTCTACGTCGTCCAGTAGGGCGTTGATTGCATCGAGCGTCTTGATATCGATATCGCCAAGAGTTCGGGCGGCTATGTTCTTCAGCTTGTTTCGCCGCATCGTCTTAAGAAGCTGTAGCTCTTTCTCGATGCGTTCCGGAAGGTCACCAGTTTCTTCAGTGAGGTAGACAGGGTCAATTTCAAAGAACTTGGCCAGTGCAACCAATGCTTCCACCGGGACCACCTCGGGCGATTCCCCACTTCTGATACGCCACCAGCGGGTCCTGGACAGCTCGTATCCGTGCTGACGGACGCCGATCTGTATATCAGCGAACTCGTAGGATTTGCCGCCCTCCGCCACTACGACGTCCAACAACAAATTAACCTTGCGTGCAAGGGTCTCCGCCCGTGCAAGCCGGTCTCGGGCAGTATCACCGCCAGCCATTATTCAACCCCATCTAAATGTCACCAGCCGTTTTCTCGGCTTTGCCCACAGTTGCGTTTGGCTGGAACAACCTTCCATACCAACGACGAACTGCCAAATCCCACCCTACCGGGTCCGAATTCCACTCCTGAGTGTGGCCCGAGCACTCAAACTCAACGAGTTCCACCTGTGGCGCATGGGTTTCAGCAAATCGGGCTGAGGTCTCGAAGGGTACAGACCAATCATTTCTATTATGAAGAATCAGGATAGGTGTCTTGAGCGGACCGCCTAGCCTGGAGGCGTCTGCTTGCCTGATCTTCAGGGGCGTGCTGATCCCGGCCAGCCGGCTTAGCTCTTTAGATCCCAGCAGCGATACGACTTGCGACCCCAAATTAGGAGGCCAACCCTGGTGCCTTGCGTTAGCTCGGAGGACTGCCTCCCAGCTAAGTACAGGCGAGACCATCACAATGCCGCTGATCATGCTTGCGAGTCTGGAACGCTGAAGGGTGTTCATGGCGATGGTGGCACCGAGTGACCACCCGAATACGATGCATGTGGTCCCTCCTCGATCGGAAACGAACTGCAGCGCATCTTCCAAGTCGCGCCATTCCGACTCTCCGAGGTGGGATCGGCGGTCGGCTGATGCTGGAGCGTCACCATCGTTGCGATACGAAACGATTAGGGAGTTCAGGCCCATGGTCGTTGCACTGGCAACGCCACGCAAGGGCTGACGGCGGTCACTCCCCTGGCCATGCACATGGATCGCCCAGACATCGCTGCCCTTGTCCACAACCCATGCTGGGGCCAGCCCTACCGATGTAGGCAACTGGATTTCACTGAACGGGCGTTCGGGAGTGGCAGCCACTATGCCACTCCACCTGCATCGTGAATCTGTTGATAGCGAGACTGGCCTGCGGATGAGGCTGCGCCTGACAGTATCGTCCGCCTTCGCAATAACGGGTCCGACAGCAGCCGGTTCATCCTCTCCGAAGATGTCGAGTCCGAAAATGCCCGGTAGATCCGTCCTTCTCGTGGCCCGGAGCTCAATGTCATCATCAGTTACCGATAGAGGAACGATGTCGTATCGTTTCCGGGACGCGGGAGACAATGACTGCCTAGCAGCAGCGGCCGTAATAGCTGCTGCTCCACAACTGGCAACTGCCACAAGTGATGCGGCGACGCTAATTACCTTGAGCGCCACGGTCGGGTCTCCAGATGGCCTGTGGCCCGGGCCAGTTTAGACAGTCCGTCATGACCGATTCGTTCGCGAGCTTTAGGATCTCTAACTAGAGAATCCTGAATCTCGACAATCATGCGATGCAACTCGCGGCGGGGTCTGTGATCCCGGTAAGTCACTACTCGTGTATCCAGAGTTATACCTGAGTTTCCGATGACAGCCCTGCTCCATACGGGCTTTAAATCTGACAGCACGGCGTTCGTCCTATTGGAATCAAGGACTGTCAAGACCCTGCGGCTCGCGCGCGGCAGCGCGAGCCCAGTGCAGAGGAGAATGAAGGTCATAGAATTCAGCACAGCGTAGATGCCGCCGAGCGACGTCATGACTTCCTCATTGCCAAGAACATTCAGCAGATCCAGCAGTAGAACGTTGACCACCAACAGGACCGCGGACGCACATCCCAAGCCCACCAAACCGAATGCCAATGTGAAGACGCCTGTACTCCAGGAACTGCGAAACCGCAAGCATGTCCAACCCGCCGTGGCCATAACAGCACCGATGTACGCGTACTGTACCGCCGAATATAGGGCTGCAGCAGGCTGGCCCCCGTATTCTCGCATGAACATCGTAGATGTGTTTGGCGCGTCAATGAACGCAAACAAGGCGGTGGCTGCTGAGGCGGCGATCATGACGCCGGACTTACCCAGGACTCGTGGTGACGCCACCCTTTCTGAAGCGGGGCTGGCTGCTCGGTGGATCGCGCGCGCCAGGAAGTAGACGCCAACCAACAACAGGAGATTGGCTCCCAAATCGACGTAGTTTCGTCCAGCTAACAGTCCATCTACGAACGTATATGCAGCGTTGATGTTCAGGGCCAATGAAATGCAAATAAGCACCGCCGCCCAGAGAATACTTGTGTCCTTTCCTGGGCGTCGGGTTGCTAGGACGATCAAAGTCAAGGCGGCCATCAGCGTTGCCGCAAGGATTTCCACTAGCCGAATACCTCCTCAAATGCACCCGGCTCATCGGGGATCTCCCTGATGGCCTCAGCCATGAGATCTGCAAGGTACTCGGCTGTTGCTTCCTCGACGCTTCCGAACTCCGTCCGCATGAGCGCTCTCCGCACCAGATCCGGGGGAAGATTCTGCAGCCCGTCATGAAGTAGGGCCCCTGCCCCGGGATGCGCGTCGTGCCCAAGGATCATATGCGCAAGCTCGTGGAGGATGAACTGCTGCCGCTGAAGTTCCCAAGGCGTAGGTGGGTGGAACACCCACTCCTGTCGCTTTCCAGGCAACCAAAGGCCACAAATGGAAGTGCCTATGAGGCGGTCTGTTGAACGGATTCGGATTCGGCGGCCACGGATTTCTTCGACGGCCCCGACAAGCAGTTCAAGGGTGATCCTGGTCGGTAACTTCAGCGCCGAGAAAGCTTCGGACGCGTCCCGGAACGCTCGTTCTGATGTGGTTATCGAAAGAGTAGGCAGACCTTGTGCCACCACTAATCTCCCCTTGCTAGCTATTGGGTTCGGCTAAGCTATGCTGAAACATGTTTCAGACATGTTCAGGCGGCGGGTTTCTACCAGCGCCTTGCCAAGCGACTGGGCCCCACCATACCAAGGGGGCCTCATAGAACGCTTGTCACAAGTAGGAAAGGATGGCGTAGCGTGGATTCAATTGACAGCTGCCCCAGGCGCGCGAGCACGGTTGTAATGAGCCTTACCGCTTGCCCAGCCCCGCCTCGCCCAGGCTGGCTAACCATCGAGCGCCTGGGCGCGAATGGACGATGCAGGCGTCTAGCAGACTCAACGACGGAGCCGGCCCTACGCTTCACGAGCGATGGGAGACGACACGCGGGGCCGTTTTCTGTAAACAAATCCCCTGATCAGACTCTGCGCAGTGCTAGGTTCGATTCAGTCGATAGCTGTAAACGGAACCCCGATCGACCGCATGTGGCACCAACAATGAACCAGCTACAACCCCTGGTTGTGCGAGATTCAAAGGACCTGACAATGAGCGCAGTAATCAATCGTGGAGGCGGGCGGCCCAGCAAGGGCCTCCGCAAATACATTGGCTTCCGCACGCCGGCCAAGACCGCGGAGGACGTTCACATGATCGCCGCCGCAAAAGGCATGACTGTCACCGACTATGTTGCCTCTGCAGTCGACCGGTCGTTGCGCGAAGATTTGGCCTTGCTGGATCAGTTCACTCAGCAGGATGAACTCCCGATTCGTATGGCCTCATAGATACAAGGAAGGCCCGCCATTAGCGGGCCTTCGAAGCTGAAGATTCACGATCCGGATAGCTTGCCGGCAGACAGATCGTAAATCGTATGGAAGTCCTTAACAGGCCTTCATTTGTGTTGCAAAACCGATCTGGCAGGATCGGCCCTTTCTCATTCCCTGAACAGGAACAAAATCATCGTACAACAGCACGCTCTCGTGCTGCCAGCAGCCGACGCTGCTGGCGTGTCTCAAGAGCCATCCCAGACTTCCAACGCCGCTCAGGTGTGGGCTGCCCTTACGCCTCTTCTCGCAGGTCAACCCCGGATCCGCCTCTCCCGGGACGGCGGTAAGACCTATCCTCAGAAGCACGAACGCGCCCTGACTGAGACCCTCCCCACTTATCCGGCGGCCGCCCGGATCTTCGGCAAGGATGGCAGCTGCTCGGCCATCTTCCTTGACTTCGACTCCTCGATTGCAGGCGTCGACTGGGTCGAGGCCGATGTGAAGTCCCTACAAACGTGGCTGCACCGCTGTGGGGCTCGGTGGATTGAAGACCACTCGCCCAATGGCGGTCGACATGTCTACATACCACTGGAAAAACGGATTGGCTTTACTGAAGCACGAGATGTTGTCGAGGCATTAGGCACTCGATACCGCACATTGGACAAGACGCCGCACCAGAACATGCGTCATGGTTGCATGCGTACTCCGGGATCTCCGCACAAGCGTGGCGGCTACCAGGAACTCTCCATGAGTCTCAGCATGGCATACGACGTTGTGAGACGCCCAAACAAGGAACAGATATGGGCAACAATTCGCGCAGATCTCAAAGAGGAAATCGCTGGCGTACGAGCGCTGAGACTGGAGCAGCCACTGTCGGCGGACGACGAAGCCTATGAATCACCGCAAGTGGCTGGGCGAATGTCCAGGTCCATGCAGCAGATGGCGCTATCAGGCCTGTACGACGCGAACCGGTACTCCTCCGATTCAGAAGCCCGTCAGGCGATCCTGACGGCGGCGGCCGCCGCTGGTATGAGTCTCGTTGATATAGAACGACGAGTCCTCCAAGGTACTTGGCCTGGACTCGCATCGTTCTATGCCCGCTATGCCTCCCATCACAGGATTCCCTCCTTGAAGCGGGACTGGAAAAACGCGGTCGCTTACCTGCGAAAACGCAGGGCCGTTGAGGCAGGAAATAACAATGCACGCAAATCCCCCACAAGCCAGCCCAATACACAGCCCCCACTTGGAACTGGACTCACGCCTGATGCGAGCAGCGAGCACCGCTACCTGCGGACCTGGCGGAATGCTCTATCTCTGAGAGAGCCTACGTACGCCAGCTCACGCACGGGTCTGGCGCGACGTATGGTACTCAGGGCACTCGGAGCAGCGGCCCACATGACCGCGTCTCGTTTCGTCGAGTTTGGTGATAGGTCAATTGCCGTGGCGACAGGACTTGACCACACAACTGTGGGCTCTCATTTGAGAGCCTTGCGTTCGGAAAAGGATCCTCTGGTGACTCTGGTTGAGCGTGGACGAGGGACTAAAGGGGATCTGTACATGCTCACTGTTCCTGAAGGCCTCCGTGAAGGGGCCGAGGAATTGTTATGGAAAGCAGGCAAGATTCACGCGCTCAGACCCGTTTTCCGGGAACTGGGCTTGCCGGCAGCGTTTGTTTACGAAGCTCTGGAACAAACTCCGGGTTTGACGACCACGGAATTGGTCGTCCGGACAAAGCTGTCCAGGACTGCTGTGAGCGAAAGTCTTGAGATCTTGGCCGCCTGGAACATGGTGTCGAGGAACCGTGGGCGATTTTGGATGGTCGTCAGTTCGACCTCCCTCCAAGAACTTGCAGAATACTTTGGAGTGTTGGAGTCTGTAGTCGGCCAAATACAGAGGTACCGCATTGAACGAACTATCTGGCGTGAATGGCTTTCGAGAAACGTGAACACAGTAGCGGAACTCCTATCCCCCACGGACGACTACCCTTGGGAAGCCTATGAGGGGCCACCAGATGAATGGTCGCTCGCTGACTTGGCGTTTACCCGGGCGAGGTGACCCATGCGCAGGTCTAGCATCTGCGTCCGTGATCGAATTCGTCGGCAGCAATGGGGTCCTTTGGCATAGGCATGTGAGTATGCGGTTTGTTTCAAGAAGATCGCTCGCTCCCCAGTGACGGCTATTCTGGCTGGTTCCAACGCTGATGAGCCGCTTGTCGTGTCATTCCTGTCTCTGCACCTATGGCGGTCCAAGTCAGTCCAGAGCCACGTGCTGCGCTAACTGCCTCGTTTAGACGTACAGCGGCTCGCTCGTAACTGCGTGCGGCCATCTGCAGGAGCCAAGCTTTTACATGCCTCTGCCATTCGTTCAGGATCGTCTCTTCGACTGCTACGGGAGGTGTAGCTGGGGATCCTATTAGTGCTTTTGCTCGGTACCTGGCCATGTCGGTTTTCCCCGGGCCTTGGACGCGCTGCCACTGTCTACCAGTCCAACCGCAGTTGCAGCTACCTTGCCAGCCAGTTGCCTCACTTTCCGGCACGAGTTCATAGCCAGGCAGCCGCGGGTCTCGTTTCCTTCTGCCGGTGATTCCGGCGACGCGGATCACCTCGTTATCTTCATGGTGCGAACCTAGCCGGCCATCGTTCAGAAGGATCCCAAGTCGTCCGAGGTGGAATCCGTCTCCAAGATCCCATTCCATGAAGTGTCCTATCTGTCAGGTCTTCTTGACGTTCCTCCACTTTACGTGAGGCTGCTCGACTGGACTCCCCTGGTTGAGCAGAGCAGCTCTGAGGCATTCCTTGACGATGGCGGAAGTAGAAGTTAAATAATTATGTCATGACAGAAATATTGATTGATTATCGTTATTGGTCCCATATCTGTCTTGGCCCCCCACGGAAGTGATGGTGGGGGCGGCCATGCCTCCCAAAGGCTCAGGAGGCGTTGTGCGCTCCTCCCGGAGCCCCGGATCTACCATAGGACGCGGATCTAGCACGGACGAATAAATAATTATGTCATGACAGAAAGATTGATGGGTGGCTTGAAAGATGGACAGACTGAAAGATAGATGCAAATAATGATTGAAAGATGGCCTGACGTATTGATTGATGGCTAGATTGACTGATAGATTGATGGCTAGATTGAAAGACTGATGTATTGATGGGCATATCCCCATCGGTACCTAGCTAATCCGGAGGATATCGATGAGAGTCACGGCCATAGGCAATCGCAAAGGTGGTGTCGGCAAGACTTCAGTTACGCTTGGCCTGGCTACCGGTTTGCGTCTAATCGGTAAGCGAGTGTTGATAATCGACCTCGACCCACAAGCCAATGTAACGGAAGCGCTTGAAGGGGCCGGAGAGTTCGACGTCTTCGATGTGTTGTATGGGGGAGAAGCCGGAACCCTCGGCCAAGCCATAACTCAGACGACATGGCCGGGGATCGATCTGATCCCCAGTTCTGAGTCTCTTGCGCGACTCGAGTCGGAAGCCCTACTAACACCCGAAATGCGACTCAAGACCGCAGCATGGGGCGCAGATGAGCTTGAGCAATACGACCACATACTCATCGATCTTCCGCCGGCACTGGGACGACTGACACTGAACGGACTGATTTGGGCCGATCGGGTACTTGCGGTTACTGAACCAGCGGCCTTTTCAGTAAAGGGCGTAACGGAGTTCCTCGACACAGTGAAGAAGGTTAGATCGCTTCCGCACCTAAACCCTCAGCTGGAATTTTTGGGCATCATCATCAATAAGACGAGCTCACCTCTCACATCCGAACACTCCTTCCAAATCGGAGAGCTGGAGAGCACGTACGGGCCCGAAGTAAGAGAGCCTCATCTTCCGCTGAGGACAGCAATGCAGGACTCCGTCAGCACACGCTCGCCGCTTACCAAGCTCTCCGGCAGGGGAGCCGCAATCATGACTGAAAAATTCGTTGCGCATGCGCGATACTTAGATGAGGTGAACTAGCAATGGCTTTGGAACGCAAGTCGTCAATACGCAAAGCACCAGCTGCCGATGTCGTGGATGCTTTGACTTCCGCGGAGAAGCGAACGGAGGTACCGAAACACGAGGAGGCTCCTCAGGTCGCCACGGTTCACACGGAGTCTGCGCCACCCGCCGACCTCGAACCCCAGCGTCCTGGGCCGGGAAGGCCGAGAGGAAAGCGCCGGATGGAACCCTTCTCATCCAAGATTGAGATAAGCCTTCGCGACGAGTTGGATGCGTACGCGATGAAATACGGAATCACTATTACGGATCTTCTGGATGAGGCCTTACGGGAGAGGCTCAGGCGCTAATAAATCTATCTGGACATAATTATTCTTTGAGATCTGAACTGAGCTCGCGCCTGCAAACCTGGCGACTGATTTCTGCGGCAGATTATGCCGGGAATCACCGCTTGCGTGAGCTTCGATGCAGAAGACGCGCCATGGGGGAGAGGTCCACGGTAGGCCGCAAGAGGCAGATTGATGCCCAGACGTCGCCACGGACAGGACCTGCCTCTGATCCACGATGCGGCGGACGGGACCGTGCGACACAGATGACTCTAAATGCACCATCCGGTGGTCAGATCTTCGACAACAGTCATGATGCTACGGAAGCCCTTCGCGCATAGGCCGCACGGCAGGGGATACCCGTTGCCTTATGTGCTGGGCAGCGTGTCTCTGAATCCTAATACTTCACGAGACAGCCTTACTCAGCGATTTCGACGTGAGCGTGCGGCCGTCAAAGCTCCACAAACGGCGGGAGCTAACGCGCAGGAGGAGACTCATTTAGTCGCCTCGCCGTGATGGGTCTCAGCAAAGCTGGGGGAGGGCTTTCGAGGCAGAGGGAGTCCGTGTCCTGAGGATGCTCGTAAGAGGATCGGTTTACCGGCACGAGCGAGTGGCCTCAGTGGTTGTCCGTTCCAGCTATGTCGAGGAACGGCCGGCGCTCCAACGTTGTTGCCACCGCTCGACGGTTGACTCTGCTAAGTATGGATCCCGCTGAATCCACTAAGGAAGTTGCCGCCAGCCACGGGGTATCGCACTGTACCGCTGGGGCCCAGCGACGAAGCCTGAAGCAGTCAGTGCCGTAGCTCAGCCTTTGGTGCCGACGGCTAGTGGTCCTCGGGACGGTTCTCACGTCATTGAGTTCGCCCTGATGGCGGCCGCGTATTGGAGCGCCCATTCGCCGTGACCCTCTGCGGTGGGGTGCATTGTTCCGTCGAAGTTCCCCTGAATGTCGCAGCTGCGGCTGGCTCCCCGCCAGAGCGATTGCGTTGCCGCATAGCCACGGCCGCGGAATGCCTGGCTAGGTTCTACATAGATCCAAGTAAACTCGCCTGCCTTGCGCTCTATCAGGTCGTTCAGATCCTGACCGTGGGCGAGGATGGCCTTGTAGTCCGCGCCGGTCACGTCCATGTCGGGTCCGCTGAAGACCCCGTCCGCTTTAAAGCCCAACGTTCCGTTGGCATCCCTGGTATCGAACAACCAGATCGGATAGCCGGTGATATAGACCTTCCCGGTGACCGGAGTGATGAGTTCGTTCACTTTGTCCCTCAGGTCGTCGAATGCTTGTTCGATTGGTCCTCCGCGTGCGATTGCTACCGAAAGGCGATCGCGGATTTTCTGACGCTCTGCAGCATCGTTGCCCCCGATAGGCAGTCTGAGCAGCCCCATTAGGATCAGTTCGCTGAGCGACGGCTTCAAGATGCTGTCCTCGGCAACCATGTTGGCGAGCACGGTTGAGAACCCGGCGTCATTGCCACCGATGTTGATCATCATCACATCTACGGTTCGCCCATTGGCTGTTTGCTTCAGTTCGTCGATTTGCCCGATTCCTTTGAAATCGCTGGCACCTCCCTGCGGCTGGAGCAGCCCGGTCTCGATCTTCGCCCCACTCCTCGCTACCGTCACGAAGGTAATCACGTCCAGCTTATGGATACGTCCGCTGAGAGTCCTCGCGGACCGATTCTCTAGACGCCTTGCGGCCAAGGCGGGCCCGCTGGTGAGGGATCTATGCGCTTCCTTCTCGAGCCATTCCGGTTGGTCACTCATCGATATGGTCACCGGCAGGCCGACCACACCGCCCACCGTGTTGACTATGTTTGCGAAAGTTGCTGCTTGACACAAGGGCCAGCCGCGGAGACTGTGGTCGTCCGAGTCCCCATCGACCATCGGGTTACCTTCGCCGGATGCGCTGGAATCACCCATCGACGCGAAAAACCAAGACCGAAAGGTGATCCGCATGGTGCGCTCAAAGTATCTGTTGTCGTCTGTAACAATACGAAGTTCGATGTCGTATGTGCCCGGCTCGGGGACGTCGATTGTTGCCAACTCCATCGGGCTAATGGGTCTACGTACGATCCTTCGGGAGTTGAACCCACCCCCGATTTGATTTACCGTCCATACGTAAGCGTTGAGCCATTCTGGACTGCGCGCTCCCTCAATTGGTGCGCGGTCATGGTCTCGACGGTCAAGCCAATCGCCGAGTTGCGATCCATTCCTTGGCTGCGGTCGTTGACGTGCAATTGTTCGGTTGGCGAAGGCATTGATCCCGTCCCTCGCACTCAAGAAGAACGTGTACTTCGTTGGGTTAACGAAGTTGTCCTTATATCGATGGGTCCGCTGGTTGTACGCGGCTCTGGTGCCGTTAAAGACGCTTGCTCCGATGTCAAGTGTGAAGTGCGCCAGCTTTTCGAGGCCTGGGTCCAGGACGGACGGCCGCGGCGGCGCCACGACGCCCCCTGGCGCGCCATGGGTACCACCCCTGCCTTGGAGTTGCGGCCGCCGTCGTGGGGTGCTGGCTTGTGCGTTCATCGCGATCTCACCTTGGTTGTCGATGCGGAGGGTAGTGCCAACGCTCCTCCTGGAAGTAGAGGAGTGTCAACAGGATTTCAAGCGTTCCTCGGCTCCATGGTGTGAGTCCGGATGCCTCGAGTGCTGACGTGGGAATCCGCGCTCATTCCCGCCCCAAAGAAGTCCCATCGAGGAATCGACTCCCTTGTCGGTAGACGCGCCTAGGCGTGGTCTGCTTCGTTCCGCCATGAAGGCGGTCCCCAGTAGGGGACCTTGCCATGGACGAAGCGGCGCGCCCGTTGACATGGAGTCATCCCTGCACGTTGACAAATGCGGCTGACGACTCATGTGACCTGCCGCAGCTGCAAAGTCCGCCGCGATTTTGTCCCGCCCGTATAGCATTCGACCATGTGGCTTGGAATTGGCCCGGAATCATGGGCCCAGTTGTGGAGCGGAGCAATAGGCTCCTTCGTAGCCGCTGTGATCGGCGGTCTCGTTGCTCTCATGGTTGTTCACATGGCCAATAGTCATAACCAAAAACTTGCCTCGGATGCTAGGGAATTGGCCGCCCTCGCAGACCTTATAGCTGGGTCAGAGGAGCTAACGTGGCGACAGCGGAGGGTGATTCCCTAATCGCAGACGGTATCTTTTATCGGCTCCGAGGAGCCCTTGCCCGTCTGAGGATAGCCTCCGGGGGGACGAGCCCAATCGCGAACGTCCTGGACACCTGGCCGGTCGTGCTGTCCAGATTAGTCATCCTTACAGACACCGCTCGTGACTCAGGGGCGCCCGAGGCCTTGGAGAGTCACATTTTCGACCTCATGAACCACAATACGAAGGTGATGTCGGCTTTGATCGCAGAGTGGCCGAAAGCTGGGAAGAAACGTCGTCACAAATTGATTGACCTTCTTCACGCCGAAGTCGCTGAACTAGCGACCGCGTTGAGTGATCTAACGGGTGTCGTCGAGGGGACGGACGACCACGGCACCGTGATCTGGGCGAAGGATGGGTCGTAGGCAGAGTTTCCGAATGGAGCCATAGATCGCTCTCACGAAGGCCTGTTCCCAAGCACCCCGGGCGTAGAAGCCCGGCATCGCAATAGGTTTATCAAACCCGCTCCAAGTTATCCCCCTTAACATGACAGTCGTGCCTCGCGTGTTCACACGACTGGAGTGCGTAAGCCGGTCCTCCGTGCCAGCAAAACCTCATTCTGGAACCCCGCTGTCGCGGCCATGACATGCACGTAAGAGCCGCACGATGAAATCCACGATGGCCGGGGAGTTCTTCAACTCGTCCGGCCCGACAGTCTGCCGTCATCTCATCAATGGATCCTTTGACGGGAACCCCAGAGCTGGGTCTGGTTGAGGATTCGGGATGGCGTATTTCCAGCAGGTCGCTTGTCCCAACAATGTGTCTCACTAAGGCATTCTCAACATCACTCGTATTTGGCCTTTAACAAGACGGAGAAGTGATGGCACGCCTTGGATACGCCCGCGTCAGCCTGGCGGACCAAAACACCGATTTGCAGATCCGGGAACTGGAAGCAGCGGGGTGCGACCGAATCTACAAAGACCAGGGGATTAGCGGGACGCGGGTAAGTCGTCCGGAGCTGGACCGGATGCTGGACCGTCTCGGCGCAGGGGATGAAGTCATCGTGTGGAAGCTGGACCGGTTGGGACGCAACACCCGCCACCTGCTCGAGCTCTTGGATGACTTCAAATCCCGAGGCATCAAATTCCGTTCCCTAAGGGATGGAATCGCCACTGACCCGGCCAGCGAGGTCGGGGGAGCGATGGCCCAGGCGATGGTCACCATCATTTCCGCGTTCGCACAGCTTGAACGAGACCAGCTTTCCGAGCGCACCAAGGCCGGCATGACGGCTGCAGCTGCTAACGGACGCAAAGCAGGCCGCCGGGAAATCACGACGGAGCACGAGAAGGTCAAGCGGGTACATGAACTGAAAGCTCGCGGTCTCAAGCCGACGGACATCGGAAAAATCATCGGGGCCAGCCGAGCCACCGTCTATCGATACCTCGGCATGGACTCCTGATCCACAGAGGTAACTGTCCCGGAAGTTGTCTTTGTTACTGCTGTCCACGGCAGAGGATTTGGGACAACATCCGGGACGTAAATATGACGCGGAGGTCGGGCTGCGGATGGCACGGCAAATCGCCACCATATGGCGATCAAATCCACAGGGGTCTCGGTTCTAAGGAAATAGGACGCCGCGATGGTTGCTGTGGTTAGCTTCAATCGTGACGAGAGCGGCGAGCACCCCAGAGACGCGGCGCAAGCGCCGGCAGGTAACATTCCGGGTCCTGCTTGGACTGGTGTTTTTGGTCGTTGCGGGGCTACCTCTTGCTGTGCCTTCCCTGACGTTCGCTGTGACTGTACCCGTTGCTGCAGGATTGGTTAGCGCTGTGGTGGCTATACAAAAAGCGGACGCCAGCACCGAGGCCGCGGCGCGGGCGGAGGCGGCCCAGGACACGGCGCAGCGGGCATCAAGGGCGGCTCACTTCGGCCTCGCTTTCCAAGGTAAGCCGAAGGTCGGTGTGTGGTGGTTTCGGCCCATGGAAGGTTTTACGCACTGGGATCTGCAAATAACCTCAGACCGACCGGCAAAGGACATCGACGCGGAATGGCATTTCGCTGACGGCCGGCCTCCCGTAAAAGCGAGCTTTCCTGAAATCACCCCGGAATCAGGGGATCCCTTCAACCGCTCAGCGGTACGGCTGGTGGTGCCGTTGGGTCTTCCAGCCTCTGTGGAGCTTGGAGACATCCATAAACACCTTGTCAGAGGCACTCTTGAATATACAGATGCGGTTGGGATGGCCCGGTGGAGAGCCACCTGGAGGTACCTCCCATTAAGCCCTGAAGAGGAAACGAAGAGGACATTCCTCAACGCACCCAAAGCGGCCTACAAAGCGGAGCTTGTGGACCTCTTGAAGCTGCCCGACGACCTGTGAGCCCAAGAATCACCTCGGATATCACGCCTCGCGAGGGATGATCCCCTACATCTCGTATCCCAAGGGTTACGAGACGTGAGCTACCGCCAGGTCTCATTGGCTGGTTAGACTCGGGCGGTGAAAGCTGCCGCAATTTTGGCGTTTCCTCGCCGCTGCTTCAGGGCGCTCCTGTCATTGCGGGGGTTGCATGAGTCGAAACTCATTTCCATCCAACTCTCATTGTCACGGGTTCTCTACCGGAGGAGACTGGGGCGACGGCATCCCATCTCGGACCGCCTGCGAGGCCACCCGGCTGCGGGGCCTCACAGTAGCTTGTAGTGGCCTGGTGGATCAATGAGTTCTATGACACCCATCGAAAAGTCCGCTCAGCGGTCACGCCATCTCTTGCCCTTGCTGACTATTGCACTGATTGGATGTCTCGGCGGGTGCGAGTATGAGTCCGACGACGCATCCCTGCCGTCTGCCAGTTCTCCGATGACGGAGGCTCGCACGGTCCCACCGCTGCCTGAGAGCCGCGACCCTCGCACGGTCCCGCCGCTGCCGAAGAGTGGCGATATCGACGCCGGCACATATCTAGTCCCCGTCGACGGCTACAAGGAGCCTTTCGAGATCACCGTTCCAGGCGGCTGGTCTGCTCTCGACGGCAACAGCCTGGGCAAGGATGACCCGGATCACCCGGCCGAATGGGCCGTCCACCTGACCCTTGGGTCCGCGTTCTATGTGTCGATGGACGCATGCAACTGGAGGGGCGCCCTTGCCGATGTCGGTCCTGCGGACTGGGCCTTCACTAGGGCTATGGCGGCGCAATCGTCAACGGCAAGCACTCCTCCTGCCAAGATCATGGTGGGCGATTACACCGGCTTCGAGTTCGACCACTCCGTCGAGGGCGACGTGGACATCCCGGCCTGCGACAGCGGCAAGTTCTGCATCCACTCAGAAATGCAGTACCACTGCACACACTGGTACTCGACTCAGAATGAACACGAGACCTACCGGGTGGTCGACTTGGAGGGCCGGCGGGCTGTCGTTGCGGTGGGCTATATCGAGGAATCGATCAATCCGGAGCTGATGAGAGAGGCGCGCGCGGTTTTCGACTCGATCGTGTTCAGGTCCTTCAAGTGACCAGCTGATCCGATAGGCGATCCCGCCCGCGGTCTCCGACTCCTTCTCTGAACTCACCGGGGTGTCTCATAGCCTCTGTGTCTCGAAAAGCTGGGGTTTCGAGGCGAGTTCGAGCGGGCGCCGGAGGAGGTTGCATGCTGGCCCCGCACTAGCCCTGGGTGAGTGATGCGAGGCGACACGGAGCGGCGCAAGAAAAGCGCCATTTATCGCCAACATTCACATTCTCGCGACTCCTGACTGACGGGGGAGTGTCCCGCTAATGGTGTCCCACTTCTAAGGAAATGGGACACGTACCCTGACCGAGGAATGTGTGATGAATGGGGTCCTCGGAACGTGGTTCACAGCGCGCACCGCACCGTTTCACCCGATGGTGGTCGGATCTAGGTCTGTAGCCTTACATAGTCGCTCGAAGTGCTCTTTGTCTGCCGACTTCATGAACTCCATGCATCGGCGGATTTGCCCATGAACCACCCGGCTATCGAGCACATCGAGGCTTTCGTTGCCTTCGCCGTGGGAGAAGCGGTTACAGAAGTCGTAAACATCACGGTATGGGTTAGATGAGGTGTCGCCCATCAACGCCCCAAGTCGCTGGTCGAAGTTGCCAAGGTGTGGTGCCTTGTAACTTGTGAATACTTCCAAAACGCGGCGAGCCGCGTTTGGCAGTAGGAAGAGACGGTCGTGATTATTGCCGTCGGCGACACCGCTCATCACCTTGCTGAACAGGTAGGCGTACTCCGTCGTGTGCTTCGAGAGCATAGGGGAAAGAGCTGCTACTTTGGTGCGGCGCACCCCGTTATCGGTGGCCGAGTACATCTCAAGGAACGTAGCCTTCGGGAAACGCTCTTCGTCGGCGTTGCCATCGCGAATTTTCTTGCGTGAGTCGTCCCAGGCGTTCTTCTGCGACTTGAGGAAAAGGCGGAGAAGGCCAAAATCATGAGTGAGCACAATGAACTGGCCAAAGCCCTTGAGCGAGTCCACTAGCCACTGATGTGTTGCGAAGAGGGCCTCACGGTCAAGTGAACTGGACGGATCATCGATGACCACGATGCGTGCTCTCTTGTCGCCACTCACAGTCTCGTCCTCGAGCTTGCGGAGGAAGTAGAGCAGCGACAGGGTGGTGCGTTCGCCGTCGCTCAGATGAGTAGCAGGTGCATCACCACGGCGGCATGCATAGGATTTGCCGTCGTCGGTCACTGCAACGCTCAGGTGGTTCTTCCCGTAGACACGGGCCAAGTCATTGGTGAGCGTCTCCGCCATCTCGCTGTTGGAGAACTGCTGCTGGCGGAGGGCTACGAGGGTGCGCTGGGCGAGATCGGCTCCGTCATTTGCAGCCTTGGCTTCTCCCTGCTCGGTCTGAGTCTGGGCTTCCAGTTTACGGAAGGCGTCACTGCGCGAGCCGATGATGTGGTTGAGAATCGTCTCGTAACGACTTTCGGCCACGATGCTGTGCTCATCGGCCTGCGTGTTGTGCTCCGTCACGACCTGCTGAAGCGGGGCCACTGAGAAGCTCACCTTGAGCACTGCCCAGTCGGGTTCCTGGAGGGTGGTGCTTGGATCCTCGGCCTTCGTGCGTAGTGCGGTCTCGATGTTCCCGAGCACCTTGAGCCGTGCCGCCACTTCCTCACTGGCTCTATTCACATGCAAGGCGTACCCATCCCGCAGTTCGCTGACCACGTCCTTCGGGCTTGGGAGGCCGCTAAACCAATCCGACAGTGCCGACCTTTCCGTCTGGACGCCCTGTAGAAGCGACTGTGTACGTTCACGGATCTGGAGCCAGCTTTGGTCGAAGTGTTTAGCAAGTTCCTCACGCCGTTTCTCCGTGATGGGGCTGGCGCAGAAGAGGCACTCATCCAAGTGCTCATGTAGTTGTAGGCCCTGCTCGACCCAGGCCTGGCGACCGTGGTCCGCCGAAAGCGATTCAAGAGCGACGCGAGTAGGCGTCTCCGCAAGTAGCGTCCCGAGGCTGTCAAGAGTGTCTGTGAGGCCATCGGGCGGCAGAGAGACGGCTGCCACTCGCTCGGCAGCACCCTCACCAAGGCGTTTGAGGGCCTCAGCGTGTTCATTTTCGTCGGGAAACTCGCCGTTGTAGTCGCGGAGCTTTCCCTCAACGATGGGGACGGAGTAACGGTTCTTCGTGAAGCGCTGGTAGTCGAACTCGCGCAACTGATCGGCGATGGCGTTTTGTGCTGTGATTGCCAGTTTCTTGGCCTTGGCGTGATGGTCCTGCCGCTTCTTGTCGGCCTCCTTCGCCTTGGCACGCAGTTCCTCGATCTGTCGAGCGAGGTCCTGCTCCTGTTCCTTGGCTTCGATGGCCTCTTGGCCGAGTGTCACGATAGGGGACGCGGTGGCGCCGTCAAGGAACTGGGACAAATTCCGCCGCACCCACTCTTTGGTGAAGACAGCCATGGCAGGGGAGGGTCCGCCTTGCCCTGCCCTCAAAATATGACTCTGCCCGTTTTCGTCTTCCCACAGCACCTCGGTGGAAGCATCGTCCGAAGCAATCTCAAGCAGAAGCGATGCGAACGATGACTTGCCGCTGCCATTGTGGCCATAGATGACCGAGCGCTTGGCCAAGGGCAATGTGTTCAACCAGAAGCCCTTGCTTAGGGAACGGTACGATTGGGTCGGTTCGAGGCGGCGGAGCATTGGACAACTGTAACGAGGGGTGTCGACATAATTCGCGACGCTTCCTGAGCCCGGCGCGTCTCAGGGTGTTCCTGAAAGGAACGGGACTCCAAGAGCGTGCATCCGCTAAACCAGCAGAAATTCCTGCCTGACAGATAGCTGAAGCGCCTGCGCTTCAGCGTCAGGTATTCAAACAGCTTCCGAACCTGCCCTGCGCGCGATTTTGGCACTCGCTGGAATCTCGCGGCACAGTTCAGCCAGGTCGCATTTCGCGCACTGCTCACTCCAGAGGGGCAGTCGGGGAAGGTCATTATTTCGCAACGATGTACCGGCAACTTTGATTCGTCCGCGTACGGCCGCCAGCAATGGATCCTCGACTTTCTCACGAATTGTCTTGCCGTCCTCGTCGAGGTTGAGAACCTCGATGAGGTCGGCGCGTTCGCCAGTGAGTTCTTGATAGCCGACCGCGTACACGTGCAGCTGGTCTCGAGTTACATCCTCGTCTTGGGCGCGTGCGGTGGACTTGAAGTCGACGATGGCCAGCTCGTCGGTGTCCAAACGGCGCACCAGGTCGATGCGGCCATCCACTATGACCCCCGGGGCAACGTGAACCTGGATCTGCTTCTCACTGTGGACAGTGCGTTCGAGGTCGGCTGCATGGTCCCCCAGGTAGCGGCCAACTGCCTTGATAGCAGCCGATCGCAAGGCGCTCTTCAATTCGGGATATGCGTACGGCGCATGCAGGTGGCGGTCAACAAGTTCCTCGGCCGCTGCTGCTGGCAGTACGTCACCGTCCAGAGCGCGTTTGTGTGCCTCAGCGAGTGCATCGTGCAGGCCCTTGCCGTAGCCGAGCGCCTCGTGCAATGGGGGGTTGAAGCCGTAGAGGAAGCGGAGCTTGAACTGGTAGGGGCACTCAAAGAGGTACTTGAGCTCGGAGAAGGAGAGTGTGACATTCGGGACCTCTCGTTTCGCATGGGGTGCGAGCGAAGAAGCCGGAGCTCCAGGGTCCCGGGTCAGGAACCAGGCCTGACGAGCACAGTGGTCGAAAAACGCGGATCGTCGGCCGTACAGACGATTGCCGGGCACAGGTGAGTAAGACACGAAGAGGTATTTCTGAGCGCGGGTCACGGCGACATAAAACAGTCGAGTTTCGTCCTCGATCGTCCCGCGGTATCGATCGGACCTCGCGATGGCATTGTCAGGGATGACGTGGAAGAGTCCAAGACCGCCCGGCCGCTTCGCGGGAAACCGGTTGTTGCGAAGGCACGGGACGAAGACGGCCGGCCACTGCATGCCCTTGGCCTGGTGGACGGTCGAAATCACTACTGCGTCAGGTGCGGCGTAGCCAACGTCGGCATCAGCGTCCGCGTAGTAGTCGGGCGCCTGGAACGCCAGCCAATCGGTGAAAGCCTTGTACTTCTGGGCGGGGCCAGTGTTGAAGTAGATCGTCTCGAAGTCCGAGATCGCCTGGCTGAATTTCCCGAGCTGATAGAAAACGAGTTCTGCTCGGGCAGGGTCTCCGGGAATCGTGTCTTCGCGGAGCGTCAGCGCTTCCAGGAACTCGAGGTAGAGGCGCTGAATGTTGTAAACCCCCCATCTTTCGCCGCGGTCAAAGTCGCGACCCTCGTCTAGCACCTTCATAACTGCCGCCCAATTACAGCCGTCCGGCACGAGCGAGGCGTCATCAAACAGCGCGCGCAGCATCGACCCGTCGATCTCGGCCACGATGTAGCGGAAGATGCCGACGATAGCCTGGATCTCTGGGCTGTCGAAGAGGCGGTTCAGCCCCTTGATCACGTAGGGGATGCCACGACGTCTCATCTCGTCGACGAGTGGTCCAGCATCGCGCGCGACCGACCGATAGAGCACGGCAAAGTCGGACCACGACATCCCCCGTGGTACTGCACCCGGCCCATCGGTAAACGCAACGCCGCGCATGGCCTGAATGCGGTCACAGATCCATGCCGCTTCCGCGTCAGGGTCGACGAAGTCCACGGCAAGCAGGTCGCCGCGCTCAAACGTCTGGCGTCCAGATGCAGCCATCGCCTTAGGTAGTCGAGCCCCGGACGGGATCAGCTCTGCAACCGAGCGACCGAGCTCGACGATGCCCTTGCTAGATCGGAAGTTGTCATCCAATGTGACCTGGCGGACGCCGGTGTAACGCTCCTTGAAGTTCACGATGTTGTTGACCTCGCTGCCTCGCCATTGGTAAATGGTCTGGTCATCATCACCGACCACGCAGACGTTAGCGCCGAACTGGACGAGCCCGCGGATGAGACGCTCTTGGAGCGGGTTGACGTCCTGATACTCGTCAACGACGACGTAGCGGATGTCGTCACGAATGTGCCGCTGTACGAGCGCAGCCTCGGCATCCTCGGTGGGGTCGCCCTCGAGGAACTGGACCGCGAGGTTGATCATCTCGGTGAAGTCGAAATAGCGGTGCTCGTAGAGGAGACCCAAATAGTTCCAATGCGCTTTGAGCACGCCGTTCGGCACCAGTTCCTCGTTGACAGTATCTTCGCGAAGGATGCTCGTCACCTGCATGTAGAGCTTGGAGTGCAAAAAGCGCCTCAGTTTGGGCGTGCCCACAGACGACGTCGGGCAGTCGGTCAGTCCAGACCGCCGGCTGTTCCGGTCAACGAAGAGGCGGCCTGTGATGTCTGTGAGTGCGGAGAATTTGAACGTCTCCGGCACGAGCCGCTGCAGCAGATCCAAGGTATAGCCGTGCATTGTGCCGATATACATCTCGGCTATTCCCTGGGTGCTGACACCCTCGGTCGCGAGAACTGTATGGATGCGCTCCTTTAGCTCGGCCGCGGCCTTCTCCGTGAAGGTGAACGCGATGACGTTCCGGGGCACAATACCCGGCTGCTTGAGAATCTCAGCGACTCGCTGCGAGATCACCTGAGTCTTCCCTGAACCAGCGCACGCGATGATCTGAAGGGGCTCGTCAAGGCAGGCAATCGCTGCAGCCTGCGCACGAGTATAAGCATTCACGCCGTCACCTCCACGGCTCTTCGTCGGCGACTATCCTCGACGGCGACCCACGCCTCCTCACTCAGGGAAAGATCCACGTAGCGCACGCCCAAAGCGTCTGTGAGGCTGCGAGGCAACGCGCCCGTTGCTTCGGCATCTGATAGGTACACATCCCAGGTGACCGCTGCCGCTTCGCCTTCAACGAGCCCGGCAAGGTATTTCTCAGCCTGTGACCTTCCACTCACGTCTTTGGGATGCAGCAGCACAAGCAAGGATGCTGATTCGTCGGCGGCAGCCCCATCCAACAACTGAACTGACTGCGCTAAGGCGTGACAGCGAGTCAATTGTCGAGTCACATTGCTCTCGAGACTCGCTGCCAGGTCACGCCAGATTTGCAACCCGTCGCTCAAACGCTGATAGCTAAGACCGCCCATCGCGTCCGTACGACGGGTCGAGAACCGGTCCGCAAGTTTCGTCTCGACGGCCACCACCTGTAATCCGCCATCCTGCCTCCGAAAGCGAAACAAAGCGTCGATGAACGTACGATCCCCGAGCCAATAAGGAGACTGGACCCCCGAAAACTCGAAGTCCACGGACTCCACTGTCAACAGATCGGACCTTCCCAGCAACCGCCCAAACAACCGAGCAGCCGCATCCGGATGACGTTGCAGATCCGACAGCATGTTGAACGTCAGAGTCTGGCTGGACGTCATATAGCTGGTGCATCGAACCGGGTCGACCCCCCAGCCTTTCGCGCGCCGTTCCTCGTACGAGGCGAGTGCGTCTGAACTGGTGAAATTCAAACCTTCACATGCGTCGGCATCCGCGAGAACCGAGCCGCATAGCGAACCCGATCCAGTGAGCCGACCAAACATCTCGCGACCGAGGACGTGCACTCGATACCACGCTTGATGCGCGCGCACGCGGCGCATGAACTTAGAATCCGACTCGGGCATCGGACCGAGGGCCACGACATGTGCGGGAGAGAATGTCCCAAGAGCGTTACTCAACGTCGAAGACCTTCATGACCTCGTCGCCGTAGTCGTTGATCACCTTCACCGCGATCCTGTTCCCCTCGGCTGGAGCAGGGAAGGGGCGCGAGGCGGTCTGGTACATCGACTCCCAGGCGTCGGGATCGATGTCCGCCTTCAACGCCCGCTTCAGGCGCATGTACGGGTCGTTGCCGCCAGTGAAGTAGCAGTGCCGGACGAAGAACGACTCGCCGTCGTAGTCCGTGTCGATCATCCAGAGCGCGATCTGGCTGGTGTCGTTGCTCCGGACCTCTCCGGTTGTCGGGTCGTAGATATCAACGCCCTTCAGATCAACCACATAGCCGGCGGCCGTCTTCAAGATGTCGATGTCAGGCTCGCCGAAGACCGTGAAGAGATTGCCGGCCCCGGTTTTCTTGAGTTCCTCCCCCATCAGCAGGTCCGCGTTCATGCGGACCATCAGAACGGGGAGCTTACCGAGTAGCCGTGCGCCTTCGACCTGGGCGAAGCCCTCGTCGGTCGCCTCGATAGTCACGCCGTCGGTGTCCGTTACGTTAGTGACGTTGGGATCGAAGGCGAATCCAAGAATGCAGAGCAGGTCGACGTTGTCGGCCTGGATCGCCTCCTTGGCGGCGTTCTTCACGTACGACGCGCTCACCGTTCCGTACTGCGGGCCCACGGCGATGCCGATGCGTGACGGCTTGGCGGGGTCGCCGCTCGTCACCTGCTCGCCGATCGCCTGAATATAGGAACCCGCGTATGTCTCGAACGCTGCGAATTTGATGCGCTCTGCCTTGGTGCCGTTCTGAATGCCCGCCTTTGAGAGGTTGTCCAGAATCGACTGCTCAAAGTTAGGTGAGTCGGCATCCTTTGCTGACTCGGTCTCGGACTTCGGCTCCTCCCAGTTGCCGAAGGAGAGCGCGCGGTGAGGGCTTAGAGACTCGACTGTGAACGGCCCGGCAACACGGACCCGCTTGGTGTCCTCGTAAGGCTTGTCATAGAGGAGTTCGAACTCGGCATGCCTCTTGATGGCGGCCGTCACCTGTTCGCGACTCATGCCCTCCACGATGTCGGGGTTATTCGCGATCGACTTGAGGGTCACCCGCTGAATGCGATCACACACAAAGCCATGTCTAATATCGCCCGAGAACGACGCCGGCCGGTGACTCAATGCCGTGAGGGCGGACTCCTTTGCGAAACCTTCTGGAGTATCAGAGAGGACATACCACGGGAACCGACTTCCCATAAGCCGCTGGCGCGTTATCGCGAGGGCGACGCGCGAGCTGTCTACGGTGATCCATCGTCGACCCCATTGCTCTGCAACGAACGCGCTCGTGCCAGATCCGCAGGTGGGATCTAGGATGAGGTCACCCGGATCGGAACACATCAACATGCACCGCTCGACAACCTTCGTGTTCGTCTGAACCACGTACACACGATCGTTTGCGCCACCGACATCGGTCCATGCGTTTGTACGAGCGAACGCAGGAAAGTCATCGATGTAGCGAACGTACGCCGGCGTCGAGCCGAGCGCCTCGAGCCGACCGGCCCACAGGAGGCGGGCTGTTCCCTCCCGGTTGGTCTTCCACTCTCCTTTGTTAGGAAGAAACGTCCGACCCCCAACTTCGAACTCGTAGTAGCCGGAGCGACTCGCGCGCACACGAGGTGACGTGAAGTCAGAGAGTCGGTAAGGACGCGCTCCCTCCGGAAGGCTTGCTCCCGCCTTCTCTGCAGGCGTCATTCGGCGGCGGCTGCCATCGGAGAGTTCGACGAACTGGTACATGTCTGCACCGCGCCCGCCAAGCGCCTTCGTTTCGTACAACTGGTGGTACTTCACACTCGCGCGGTCCTTGGCGTACCAGAGAATTATGTCAAGGACCGGTGGCAGGAACTCCGCCGTCGCGCCAGTTGTCTTCGTAAAGACAATCTGGCTGATGAAGTTCTCCGCCCCAAATACCTCATCGAGAAGCGAACGGACCAGATGAACGTTCTCGTCGCCGATCTGAATGAAGCAGGATCCGCTTTCCGTCAGCAGTTCCCGCGCGGCAATTAGCCGGTCCCTCAGATACCCAAGGTACGAGTGGATCCCGAGCTCCCAAGTGTCACGGAAAGCCTTGATCTGTTCGACCTCGCGCGCTGCGTCCTCAAGCTTTCCGTCCTTTACATCACGACGCCGCGCAGACACCTGCCAGTTCGACCCGAACTTGATGCCATACGGGGGGTCGATGTAGACCATCTGGACCTTGCCTCGGAGCTTCTCCCGCTCGGCAAGTGACGCCATTACTTGGAGGCTGTCGCCTAGGATCATGCGGTTAGACCAGTTGGCTTCGTGTTGGTAGAACTCGACCTGCTGGAGGTCATCGAGCCCGTCAAAGGAGTCGAAGAGGGTGAGTTCCGGCTCATCCTCCGGCCGCACCGCCGTACGGCGCAGGTTTTCGATCAGGACACGGGGATCGATCTTCTCCTGGATGTAGATCGGGGGCGCATCGGTAACCAGGTCGTCATCGTATCCTTGGAGACGGTCGACCGGCGGGTACTTGCCGCGCCACACGAGTTGAGGGTCGAGTGCTTCATCCCGGTCGTAGCGGACCTGACGGATCTCTTCCAGGACGGGGCTGTTAAGGAAGTCAATCGCGTCTGCTGTGGGAAGGTTCGTCCGCTTCTCGTCATAGGTTATCGAGTCGACCGAAGTCGCTGATTTGGGGGTGCTACGCGCCACGGACGCTCCTATCGCTGCCGGTTTCGGTGAAATCAAGAAATTCAGGGGCGCCGATGATCCGCGCATCACCATACAAGGCCTGGATCGCCTCGGCGATCCGCACCTTGAAGCTGTTAGGGTCCGTCATCTCGATGTAGCCCCAGCGGCCGAAGCCACCGTGGTTGTTGACCGCGGTGCACCAGGAGTCACGGGCGGTTGTCGCCTTTTGCTGTGTTGGTCCGGGGCTTTTTTGACTGCCGGAGACCTCGATGATCAGCGTCCGCTCGATATCAGATTCGTCCTGCTTCACGAGCCGGACGAGGAAGTCGGGGAGGTAGGAGTGGCTGCGACCCTTGTGGACATACGGGACGGAGAAACCCAAGTGATCGTTCTTGACGTAGGCGTGGACGTTCTTGTTCAGCTCGAGCTCGCTTGCCAGAAGTTGTTCCCAGGTGTTGCCGTCTTTGCCGTCCAGGGTGACATGCGAGACTTCGGACTTCTCGGTGGTGACGACGCGCTTGCGGGTGACAAAGGCGACCTCCCCAGTGGATCCTTCGGGGTCAAAGCGGTTGATCATCGGCCGTAGCCGCTCGCGTCGGCTGCCGACGTGCTTGGTGATGGCGTTCCAGACCTGCTCAGCCGCGAGGACACGTGCTTCTGTGATGGTCATGAGGTAACCCAAGTTGTAGCCACCTTTGATGGTGACTCGATGCTCGATCCAGTCCTGGCAGATCTTGACTAGCTTGGGGAAAAGCCAGGGGCGCCTGTCATCCGCAGTGTTGAACTGTTCCTCGAGGATTCGCTTGGCGAGTGCGAACGCGACTTGCTGAGGTCGGTACTGATTCGGGTCGCCCTCCTCAAGTTCGCGCCTGCCGACGACGCCACCCATCTCGACCCAGGTTGGCACGGTGTTGGGGCCGATCTCGAAGACCGGCGCGGTGTCGAGGTCGAGCCAGATGTCCTCATCGGGTAGCTCGACGCGATACCCGTCGAGCTTCGGGAAGGTGATGCCAAGGTGCTGGCGAGCTTCGAGGGCTCGGACCTCGATAGACGGTTTGGGCGGAGCCGGGTCGACAACTGGCCTGTCGCTGGAGATGAACTGGAACGGGATGCCGTAGACGTTGGCATACTCCGGCTCGAAGTACCCCTCGTCGTTGGTGGCGTAGTTGCGTCTGCGCAGGCCCCGACCGACGACCTGCTCACACAACAGCTGGCTGCCGAATGCGCGTACGCCGAGGATGTGGGTGATGGTGTTGGCGTCCCAGCCCTCGGTGAGCATCGAAACGCTGACGACGCAGCGGACGTCGGCACCAAGCTTGCCCTTCTTACCGACGGTGTTCATCACCTCGCGCAGGAGGTCTTCATCGCTGAGCTTGTCTACGTCCGCACCGGGATTGCGCTGACGGTACTCCGCCTTGAATTTGGCGATCTCCAGGCCAGCGGCTTTCTTGAAGTCGTCCTTGAGCGCCTCACCGGATTCAAGCTGGGCGGAGTCCACTAGGATGCTATACGGTCGGGCGACCGGCTGGCCTTCTACGACATTACTGAACAGGGGCAGATTGCCCGCCTTGTGCGCAATGACCTGGCCGTCTTCGACAAGGGCTTCCCCGGCGATCCAGTCGTAGACGAGTTTGCTGACCACGGTGTTGGGGCAGACGACGATGAAGACCGGTGGGGTCTCGCCATGAGGCTTGAGAGCGGTCTCCCAGTGCACAAATGCCTTCTCGTAACTGCGGTAGAGGCTCCGTAGGGCGCCTTCGAGCTCTTTGGGCGGGAGCCAGTCCGTTACGGCGCCCTTTGCGGCGCGCTTTGGTAGATACTGGCCGACGTGGTCCCACAGCCGCAGGTAGGTGACGAGGTCGTCCTCGGCATCGTCGTCGACGGGCGTGCGGGGAACCTTGACGATACCGGCTTCGATGGCGTCCATAAGGGAGAAGTCGCTGACTGTCCAAGGGAAGATGTAGCCCTCGTTGTAGCCGCTGCCGGAGAGATAGAACGGGGTGGCGGAGAGGTCCCAGATCTGCTTGATGCCACCGTGCTTGGCGATGGCTTGGAGGCCGGAGAACCAGACGCCCGCCTCCTCGTTCTCCTCGTTCTGCTCCTTGGCCCGTTTCTCTCCGGTCTGGATCGGCCGCGCCTGGTAGCAGTGATGTGCCTCGTCGTTGAGCACCATGATCTGCTGCTTGTCGGCACCGAGGTCCCGCAATACCCGGCTGACCATCGCCTGCTGGGTCTCCTTGAACGGGTCTTCTTTGCGATTGCCCTTCAGTAGCAGACGAGTGTTCTTCGCGACGCCCTTGATCTCCTTCGCATCCTTGAGCAGGAACGAGTGATAATTCGTGATGACGATGCGGGCGCTGTCTAGTCCTTCCTTAAGGTCCGTAGGCAGCAGATCGCGAAGGTCGTAGTAGTTCTCCGAGTCTCCCGGCAGGAGGACCCGCAACCGGTCGCGGATGGTGATCCCTGGCGCCACGATGAGGAAGCGATTAGTGAATCGCGTGTCCCGCGGAGCGTACTGCTTGTTGAGTGTCTGCCAAGCGATGAGCATCGCCATAACTACAGTCTTACCCGAGCCAGTAGCCATCTTGAGGGCGGCCCGCGGCAGACCGTTGTTGTGCGCTTCGTTCTCAGGCTCGAGCCGCTTGCGCCAGTCAGCGTAGCCGAGGCTCCTTCCAGCGACTTCGGTGAGGAATATGGCCGTCTCGGCAGCCTCCCTCTGTGCGAAGATCACACGGTTCTCGCGACTCGAGTCCGCCCAGTGCTGGAGCAGCTTGCGGGAGATCGGAGTGACGCCAGCGTACTTGCCGTCCCGGCGCCATTTCTCAACATCGCGGCGGATGTCGTTGATGAGATTGTTCTTCTCACGGCGCTCACGGGTGAGATCGAAGTCGAACCCTTCCTGAACGGATCCGTCCTTCGCCCGCTTTCCCTTGTTTGTTGCTGCAATCGGAATGAAAGACTCGCTAGGGCGCCTTCCAACGAGGATCTCCCCAGTTGGACCTTGCGGTCCAACCTTGTAATGCCGATCGGGCTGCTCGTACGGCGAGTTGAGAATCGGATTGTCGATCGTCGCCGTCACTGCGATGCTGCCTTGGTGTGCCCCATGACGTAAAGACTATTCCCTAGTGGCGGTTGCGTGTAATTCTCTGGCACGAGTCTCGATGCGCCCTGATGCCCGGCCTCCTGCTGCTCCTCGGCCAATTGGGAGCGGATCCCCTGTTCGCGTCCCCGTGCCAGCTGTTCGCCCGAAAGCCGCCGAGCGACGCCAATCTCAGCCGGGATGGGGATGCAACGGCCGTGGCCAGTGTCAGAGGCACGGACGTGCGCAGGGTCAGGGCACGTCGTCCGTCCGTCCACGCTACAACTGGCGACTGCGCGTCGCAAGTGGCCGCCACGACTCCCATCCCTATGGGGGTCAAATATCAGATACCTGGGCATTTGACTGCGCCATCTGGCCTCCAGGAGCCATTGCCTCGATGGATACCAGGGCAACGCCAACCGGTGGTTGCAGTGCCGGCGGGATGGGCTCGTCCATGCGCCCAGCCTGGAGGAACACGACCAGAAGGGGGCGTCCGCTCCGCGGCCGACTGCAAAAGCTTGGTTTTGCTGGCGATTCGTAGTGGATGAAATCACGTTTTATGCTGATCGTGCCAACCGCGAAGTACGCGGGTGGGAACCAAATGGTGGCAAGTCTCCATTAGACCCAGGCACTTTTCTTAGGGTTGGGGAGCCGCATGTCGGACGACATCAAGTACGAATATAGATCTGTTCAGGCCGTGCGGGGTATGGAGAGCCGCTCCATTGCTAAGGCGCAGAGGGAGGGCGGCTGGGAACTTTGCGATCAGACCCAAGGCACGATTCGAACCACACTGAAATTCCGGCGTGTAAAGCCAGAGACATCTTTGTCGAGGGCGTGGCGCGTATTCCGGGGACTTTCACCCGTAAAACAGCGAGTTGTCGGGGCAGGATTGACCGTTCTCGTCGTACTCGCGGCTGTAGGCATCGGAACCTCCGCAGCACAGGAGAAGAGCGGTGAGTCGGCGGCCGTGAACAAGAATTCTGTGCAGTCGCCGGCCCCAACAGTTTCCGAGGAAACTGAGCACGCGATCACTTCCGAGGGCAGTGCTAATAAGTCGACAGAGTCGGCGGCTGTGAACGAGAAGCCCGCGCCGTCGCCTACTCCTGCCGTGGCCGAGGAACCTGAACAGGTTATTACCGTCGAGAACAATCCAGAGTTTGCAGCGCTCTTGGCGGCCACCGACTACTGTGACCCCTCGATGGCCCAGTTTGCGGGCAAATATAAAGGACGGGATATTGCGTTCGACGGCTCGATCACGAACATGAAGCGCCATGAAAACTACACCACCCGATACGACATCCTTGTGGGTCCCGGTAATGCAGGGCCAAAGACTACCGCGGGGCCCGCGTTCAAGTACGAGGACGTGAACATGTTCGACCTCAAATTGACCGGGAGCAGCACTCCGTCCTACGTGGGTGAAGGCGACGCCTTCCTATTCACCGCGGAAGTGGGCGAGTTCAAGCCCAACCAGGGCTGTCTCTTCTTCCTCACCCCAATTTCCACCGCAGTTCGGTAGTGCCGTGGCTCCTCGGGTTCCTTTTTTCGCGGTGTGGTTCCAACGATTCCCGTACACTGCTGGCATGAACCCAGGCGAGATGGACCCAGCTGTTGAAGCTATGACTGCTCTCGCAGGTCCCGGTCATAAGATTTCAGATGCCGCGGCGCGTATTCCCAGTGCCCCGGCCTGTATGCGGTGCATGCGGAAGGCTTGCCCACTACAGGTCAGAAACGGTCTTTATTGACGCAGTCCCCAATCGGCATCTGGGCAGCGGCAAACCGGTCCTGCCTCATCCGCTCCTCCGGCTGCACCCCCATCTGAGAGTTAACGTCGCCGGCTGGAGACGGTTGGCGGAGCGGGATGCGCTTCTAGAACCTCTTCAGCTCGCCGGTTCCCCTGATGAGCACGGTCGAGGTTTCCTGGCTTCCACGGATGCCGTCTCCTTCCGGGACCAGATACCTTCCCGCGACGGTCCGGGGCCACTTGGCATTGGGTTCGGAGGCAAGTATCACGTTGTAGGTCGGTCTCGTCATTGGCGCCACCAGTACCACCGTAGCGGCGTCCCCTGCCCTGGCTACCGGCTCGACTCCCTCCAGGTCAGGGTAGTCGAGGGCGAACTCGAATCGGTCTCCTTTGGTGAAAGCAGGGGCGTCGTGGATGGTGTCGCGGCTGCCGCTGAATATGGTTGTACAGCCGTCTGCGTTGGGCGATGATGGTGCGTCCGGAAAATCCATGTCCACTGAGTCCCAGTCCTATGGCATAGCTGATTTGATGATCATGCCCTAGTTAGAGGAAGCAATTCGCGCTTAGCACCCGGCTTGCGAGTGGTCGCTTTACCCGAGGCGTAGGCGTCCTAGAACCTCCGCAATCCTAAGGGGACCCTTCGTCTCTGCTGATTGTAGAGCCGGTACAGAGAGCCGCCTGCCTTCTTTCATGCTTAACGTTCGTTTTCGTGCACGTGCGGACCTTGCCTCAGCCGGACCAAGATGCTCCTATGGGATTGATGGATGGAAAAGACGGTGAAGCAGATACGGCCGAGACGGTACTTAGCCTGACTCGAAAGGTGATTGCCGGAGAGTTGGATGCCACCACGGCGGGCCAGAAGATCCGCAAGCTGGTAAGCAACCTGGAACCGGCGACCACGGACGAGGAACGCCGGGAGCGGTACCATGAGGCCGCGATTGAAACGGACCCCAACTCCTTCAACCACGTGGAGGGCCTGAAGCTCGCCGGTGCCCTCAGTCAGAAAGACTACAGAGCGATTCGCAACGCGATGTACGACGACGAGGCAATATCCGACACGGACCTTAAACTGGAACGCCATCCTCAACCCGAGGAAGCCTGGGAATGGCATGCGGAGCTGGACGGAGTTGTTACCGGCTGGCGGGACGTGGAATCACCAGAGCATCTCTTGCAGATCGCACGGTCAATCACCCATGAGAATGACTGGTTCACGGTGGAAACGAAGTACGTGGACAATCGTCCCTATGGACGGTTCGCACAGGCCGCAAATGTTGGCAACGGGTATCTGGTGGAGGTTGCCAAAGTCGAAGGCGGAACCACGCTCAGTTGGCGCATCGGTCTCGGGGTGGCCGCGGACGATGCCGGAAACGAGCCGAACGTGGGTCCCGTGGCGCTTCAGATACTCAGCCTTGCTGCGATGATCGAGGTCGTCCTCGCTTGGTTTCGGGGCAAGGAACTGCCGCAGGGATACGGGGCGGCGTTGCACGTCTATCATGGCGGATGACGAGAACAGCCGCACGCTCGGGCAGAAGAAATTAGGGACAGATCTGACCATGGACCCGGTCCCAGCGCTCCTGACAGTGGGCTGCTGAACACGCCGGACACGGGCGGCTGAAGCGTGTGCCTTTCTGCTTTGCAGCCGCGATTCCGGTGGTGACCGCTCGAAGATCGAATTCGCGTTGGGTTGTGTCAACCTGTCCGGGACCCACCAGGACGGCTTGATTGGTACCCACCTTTGGTCCTTGATCCACAGGTCATCTAAGAAGGCCGGTTTAGTTCGCAGGAAGAAGGAACGCGCCTTCCTGCTTGGCAAACTGATCGATGAGCAGGAACGCGTGCCCGAGTTGGTTAAGAGTGATCTCCAACCTCCACCAGGCAACCTCGCCGTTGTCATCATAGGGTCTTAGACTTTCGGTTTCTTTTCCTGCGTTCCAGTCCTCGAAGGACTCAGTGAAGTACTTTTCTTCATCCCAGATGACGCATTCCCTCTCATACTGTTCGTACTGGGCGGCATCGTAGGTTTCCTCGTGAACCATGACGTCAGCCCAAGGGAACAACGCTGGCAGCACATCCTCGTAACTCCGAAACGGGAACATGTACTGCCACTCGCCAAGGTCCTGGGAATCTTCGTTATCTTGGTCGATGGATCGAAGCATAAACGAACCCCTCCCGGATGACTTATTCATCCACTCTTCAACATCGAAGACGATCCGCCTTCCCGCCTGAAGGAGTTCCATCCACGGTGCGGCGAGTCGTAAGCGTCGAAGACGGAGAACATAGGGATCACCCTCAGCCAACTTGGACAGCGAAGCTCGTGCACTTTCGTCGAGCACCTGGGTGGAAGGAACGAATATCTTCCACTTCCCCTTCCTCTTAACAAGAGTTTTTTCAGTCACCGCCTGCCAGTAGGCGGTGCTGGAGTCTCGGTCATAGAGGACGAGGGCGACTGGAAGGGCATGGTCCAGCCAATAATTGACGTGGGTCTCTTTTGGGGAGAACCACCAACCGTCGTTTCTTTTTGGTCGCTTGAAGTGCTTCCTGCTGCTCTTAATTTGCAGAGCGAGAAGCTTGCCGGTTACTGACTCGTTCTCTACGACCTCAAGGTGAGCATCTATGCCGTAGTCGTTGTCCGGCTGCTCCCGAAAGATCCAGTCCAGCCCACGTTCTACGGCGAGTCCCACGGCGTGCACGCCAGATCGGCCCGTTCCAGCTGAATCCAATCTCTTTGGTTTAGGTTTTTGGCTAACGCTCATGGCCCTTACTTTCAATTTTTGGGTGGCATGTGAAGAAACGGCTCGCTGGCACGCCCGGCTCCGTGGAAGAGGAAGCCTGGTTCACGGGTGACCAGGCTTCCTCTCTCCGGTCGTTAGCCGTGGCAGTTGACTTCGCCAAATGCGGCCTTGGGGGCTTTTGTTGCCCCGGTGATTGCGAAGACGCCACGGTCGCCTTCGCGCATCGCTGGCGTTAGCTCGTTTGAGCGACCTACGACGTTGCCACTCGAATCCTTGAGCTTTAGTTCGATATAGATACCGCCGGAGCAACTCCCGTTCATCTCCACGGTCACGATGAAGCAGGACAGGCCGGAGAGGCAGTTCGAACGAGCAGTCTTCTTCTCGGCTTCTGTCGCCCAACGGATTAGTACACCGTCGCCCGCGTGCACGAACCCCTCCGCTTTCTGTGCCTCTGTAGGTCCGAGGATCTCTTCGACTGCTTCGTCCACGGCTGCTTCATTGGCTGCCTCCTTGGCTCGCTGCTCCGCGGCCGACGAGCACCCAGCAATAGGCACGCATAAGAGAGCCAGGATGACGCTGAGAGCATATGACTTCCTGCTCAGCCGAAAACGCATGTAAACCCCATTCTTTAGTTGTTCGGCCCCATCCTAAGTGGCCGCACCGTTGGCTCTCATTTGCGTCATTCCGGGCACGAAATAAGTCTCCCCCTTGTATGGGATTAGAGGTTTAGTGCTGTCCGTGAGGCGGCGAGTTCGGGAGGGGATCACCTGGAAAATCGGCTGGCTGGGCAACCGTAATCACCTGACCCAGGCACAAGAACCCAACGCCAAGGGCAGCTGCTAAAGAAGCCTAGGGAGTCACACTGGACTAATACCGGCAACACCAAAGCTGTCGTTTTCAAAGCTAACTGCACTGAAATCATTGTGGTTGTGGGAGTAGTGCAGTCGGCTATGGACATCCTGATGTCCGAAGTCCTATCCCTTACCGTGCATAGGAGTATTCCTTGATTTCATCTTCGCGGCCTGTAGCCACGGCCCTCTTTCGGAGCGCGCGCACGCCGAGAATGCCGGCGAGGAACGCTGGCATTAGGGCAGTGGCTGAAACTGCGATGATTAGTACTCCGATGAGGTGTACTGCCAGTACGGCCAGCATCACTGCAGCGTGGACGTCGGCAGACTCCATGGGTCACTTCTCGTTCTGTGAGTAGGGGTGTTCACGGGGTGTTGGTTCCTGTAGGAGCTGTGGGTCCGGGGCCGACAAGCTGGGTTCTTAGGCGGACGGGGATGCCCTTGGTGGCGAATTCGTTGTCCATGCCCTCTTGCACGGTGGCGTATTTGCCGTTCTGGACGTCATAGGCGAGGAATTCCCAGTTGTAGATGCTGGAGTAAATTTGTTGGTTGTCATCGAGGTATCGTCCGTTGCTTTGGAGTGTGGCGACTCCGTACCAGGCGTTGCCGCCGTCGAGGCCGATAGCCCTGATGCCCTCGTCTGAGATGGCGTACGCGAGCCAGCCTTCGGCGCAGCCGAGAACGGTGTAGTACTGCTGCTCAGTGCTTGGGATGGGCTTGATCGCCCGGACCGTGTCGTTCCGCCGGATGTCGATATTCGCCGGGGTGCATGCGCCTGCGGCGGGGCCGGCAGGAACTGTTGCTGGCGGGGCTGCCGGTGCAGTGGCCGCCGGCGGAGGCGGGGTGATGACCGTGGTCGGGGTTGGTTCAGCGCTCCATACCGGGGTTTCCGTCGGGGTGGAAGTGGGGGTGGTGCTGGGCGTCGCTGAAGGGGATACCGTTGGTGACGCGGTCGGCGTTGGGGTGGGTGTGGCCGTGATGCTGGGGGTATCGGTGGTGGCTGGTGCCGGTGCCGATTGGGGGACCAGGTTGTCTGCGACGACGATTGCGCCGACGACTGCTGCGGCGGCAAGCACGACCCCCGTTGTTGCTGCCCAACCGGTCCGCTTGGATTTGCGCTCAGCCAGGGAAATGATGTTGGGATCTTCGGAGAAGACGTGGGACCGGCCGGGCAGGACACCGGGGGTGGTGCCGGGTTCGGGGACGTTTGGTTTTGCGTTTTTCATGAGTTGTTCGATGCGGTCCATGGTTAGACTTCCCGTTCTGTCATGAGGTGTTGTGGTGCGGCTTTCGCGAAGGCTTTACGTGCCCGGTGGAGCCTGACCGCTGCAGCGGATGGTGTGCAGCCAAGGCTTTCGGCCAGTTCGGCGGTGGTGAGGTCGTCCCAGTAGGTGAGCATCAGGATTTCCCGGTCGCGGTCCTTGAGCTTGGAGAGGATCTCCGCCACGCTGGCCTGCTGTTCGTCATCGTTGGTGGAGGCGGACTGAATCCGGGCTTCTTCAGCCAGGCGCTGCATGAGTTGATCGCGGCGGTTCCGGCCTTTGTACTCGTTGCCGAGCACGTTCCTGGCTGTAGCTATCAGCCAGCCGACGCCGGGCGGCTCGGGCGGTTGTTTTTCCCACACGATCCGGAACACGTCGTTGGCGAGTTCCTCGGCCCGTTCGCGGTCGTTGATACGGTACGCGATGTACTGGTAGATGCGGCTGAAGTGTTCAGCGTGAAGAGCAATCAGTTCCTGCTCTCTGGTAGCCAACATCCTTGTTCTGTTCCCCCGGGCTAGTGCGATGTGATGTGTCAACTCTTTAGTGTCCCGGGAATCGGTGTTTCTTACATAACCGGAGAAAAAGTTTAAGCTTCTGTTCCGATCACCCCTGTGAAGACGTCGATACCCGGCAAACTCCCCCAATGAGCGTGCCGGGTATCTGTTGTGTTTGGTGTCAGGCAGCGTAGCGAAGACTCGTCAGCAACGCCCGAAGCTTGACGTATTGATCAGTTTTCATCCAGGCTTCAGCGGTTTCAGGCGTCATGGACGCGTCGATCTGGGCTACCGCGGTTGCTGCCCCGTTCGGCATGATCATGAAGCTGTTCACGGAGGTGCTGTCGGGACCTTCTGTCATGAAGTAATCAGCCACAACCCCCATGTAGTAGCGGACCGGAAATTCAGGGAAGGGATAATCATCCCTCACGAAGGCGAAGTGTGAGGCGCCATCACGGCTGTCGAACGCGCTGAGTTCCTGGGAGTCGAGGATGGTGCGGTTGACCGGCCCTCCAACCAGACCGCCGGTTCCTCCGCTGGTGATACGAGCAACCTTGCCACCGGTTTCGTCAAAGATATTGGCGGCCAGCGAGTTCTCCTTGCCGCCGGGGTTGTCAGCATTCTCGTTGTAGTCGTCCTGCTCGATCTTTGCGCTCCAACCCGTCGGTAGATCAAACGAAATGTGCCCGTCAGGGAAGGTGTACGTGCCGGTCACCGGATAACCAAGCGAGGTGTGAGGGATGGAAGGAGCCACCGGGGTTACCGGAACAACCTCAGGCGCGAGTGGTGTGGTCGGAAAGGTCGCGGTGGAAGTTGTCTGGGGAACGGGGACCGGTATGGGTTCAATCGCCGGCACGGTGGCCGCGTTCTCCTGTGCAGGCGTGCCCCCAATGGTGGGCGAAGGTACCGCGAGCAGGATGGGGGCACCTGTTTCCTCAGCGGAACTAGATTCAGGCGTTGGCAGTACCTGCATCGGATCGCCCACTGTTGTCGGGGGCTGGGCGCTGGCTTCTGCCGCTTGGGTGATGGAAGTACTGGCCTGCGGCGTTGGGGTTGTGCAGGCTGTGAGTGTCAGTGCCAGCGCAAGCGATGCGAGAGTGGCGGTCTTGGCGTAGCCGGATCGGTGATACTTCATTGGTCTGGGTCCTTCCCCCATGGAGTGACTGAGCAGATCGGACTGCTCACACATGTTGTTTCCATGGAGGGGCGAATGATTACACCCAGCGCCAAAATATTCTGCAGAACACCTTCGTCGTATTCCTCGATGAAGTAGCTCGAGATGCCCGTAAGCCGGTCCCTCACCGTACATCCCAAACCGAACAATTGCTCCTGCCCGATTATTAGTTGTGGCTGTGACTTTCAGCGGTGAATGGCGGCGTTTTTACAGCGCTATTGGGCGCAGGGGTGGCACGAAAGGGATCGACCCGTCACCGTACGTGCGTAGGGCCCGAGCTATTACCTGCCTTGATCAAGTGCTGTACTGTGCTGCGAGTCCCCGGGGAAAGCTGCTGGCCCCGCAACTCTTTATTGTCACGGATTCTGCGCCGGAGGAGACTTGAGGCGACGGCATCCAATCTTGGGCCGCCCGCGGGGCCACCCGGCTGCGGAGCCTCACAGCACCCCGTCGCGGCCTGGTGGATCAATGAGTTCCATGACACCCCCCGAAAAGGCCGCTCAACGGTCGCGCCATCTCTTGCCCTTGGTGACTATCGCCCTGATTGGATGCCTCGGCGGGTGCGAATATGCATCTAAAGACGCCTCCCTGCCATCTGCCAGTTCTCCGATTACGGAGGCTCGCACGGACCCACCGCTGCCGGAGAGTCGCGACAATCGCAAGGTCCACCCGCTGCCCGAGAGTGGCGATATCGATGCCGGCACCTACCTGGTCCCCGTCGCCGGCTACAAGGAGCCTTTCGAGATCACCGTCCCAGACGGCTGGTTTGCTCTCGACGGCCACAGCCTGGGCAAGGACGACCCGGATCACCCGGCTGAATGGGCCGTCTACCTGACTCTTTCGCGCGCGTACTATGTGGCGATGGACGCATGCACCTGGCGGGGCGCCCTTGCCGATTCCGGTCCGTCGGCCAAGGCCTTCGTTGACGCGATGGCGGCGCAGTCGTCAACGGCAAGCACCCCTCCCGCCAAGGTCATGGTAGGCAATTACTCCGGCTTCGAGTTCGACCACTCCATCGAGGACAACGTGGACATCACAGCCCGCAACGGCGATCAGTTATGCATCCACTCAGAAGATACACAACGCTGCTCACGCTGGTACTTGACTCAGAATGAACACGAAACCTACCGGGTGGTCGACCTGAACGGCGCGCGGGCTGTCGCCGCGGTGGGCCATATCGACGGATCGATCGATCCGGAGCTGATGAGAGAGGCACGCGCCGTATTCGACTCGATCGTGTTCCAGTCCGACAAATGACCAGTTGAACCGATGGGCTATCCCGCCGCAAGGCACCGACTCCTTCTCGGAACCCACCTGAGCGCCTCATAGCCGCAATGTCTCGAAACGCTTGGGATACGAGACGCCTCGTCCCGAAGTGCGCGAGCAGTCTTGGTAGGTCTTGATTTTCGCGCAACTGCGCAACTTTCCTGCGCCCCGACAATTCTCATAACTATGTCTCGAAACCTTCGGCGAGCATCGGCATACTAGGCATTAGTTACGAGACACCTCGGAGGGATGAATGTCGAAACTCATTGGATACGCACGAGTCTCGACACGGCAGCAATCCACAGATCGGCAGCAGGTGGATCTACTGGCTGCAGGAGTTCGACGCGATGACCTCTACACCGACCACGGTGTCTCCGGAGCACGAGCCTCACGACCGCAGCTCGATCAGGCACTCGATGCCCTTCTCGAGGGCGATACCCTCGTCATCACGACTTTGGATCGGCTCGGTCGATCCACTCAAAACATGCTCGCCTTCGCAGAGGAGCTCCGCAGCAAGGGAGCCGGCCTCCGGGTCCTGAACCTGGGCGGAGGCAACGTCGACACCTCAACACCGATGGGTTCGATGTTGTTCACGATCATGGCTGCCCTGGCCCAGATGGAACACGAAATAAAGCGCGAACGCATCACGGATTCCATCATCAAACGAAGAGAAGCGGGCAAGGCCCTCGGCGGCCGACCCCGCCGGGTTACCGATAGCCAGATGAGAAGCGCTGTCCGCCTTGTCCAGAGTGGCGAGCCGGCAGCGCAGGTAGCCCGCGATCTTGGCATGTCCCGAGCGACCTTCTATCGGCGATCACGAGCACTTAACGGCCAGCAGGGCGACATCTAGGGCCTACCAGGACGGCCACCTAACGGCAAACATTCAAAGACCCGAAATGCGCCCAACTTTGCGAGGCAGTGGCGGGCGTACCTCGGAGGCTCACAGCGCCGGGCGCTGTGTAATGGACCTCGCTCCGCTCGGGCTGCGAAAGCCCTTTTCTTGTTTTGGCTGCTGTCCTTCGGATTGTACGTGCCCGCTCCACCCCGTCTAGCCCCTCCGCAAGCTCCGGGGCCTGCGGTGCAGGAAATGTCCCTGCGGCGCTCCTGCGTCGCTGATTTCCTCCGGGAATTTCCCGCACCTTGCCCAAGGGTAGACAGGCCTCCGTCGGGCACAGCTCCGCAAGCTTCGCCAGCAGCCAAAACAACGGTGGGGGAGGGGAAGCTGGCCACTCACCACGAGCGCCCCACCCACCGGATCCTCAGCAAAGGACACAGAACATGAATGACCGCATCGCACGCGCAGCATTGACCCGTCTGTTCGACCCGCAAGAGGCCACCGGCCGTGCCCTCGTTGGCACCCTCGGCGCCTATGCTGCCCTGCGCATGGTCACGGGGGACCAACCTGCCCACACGTTCCGGCACATCACCGACACCGACTTGGCCACAGCGCTGCAGCGTTGGGCACCTCGACTGCCCGACGTCGACCCCGAGCGGGATCTGGCCACCATTGAGCGCCTCGGGGGCGGTTTCCTGATCCCCGGGGACGAGCACTGGCCGGCCGGTCTCGACGACCTGCCCGATGCCCCGTACGGGCTTTGGTACCGGGGAAACATCGCCAACGGGATCCCGGCCCCGCAGCTGTGCGTGGCAGTGACCGGTTCCCGGGACTCCACCAGCTACGGCGCCGCCGTGACCGGCGACGTCGCCCACCATCTGGCCCAGCGGGGCATCTGCGTCATTTCCGGTCTGGCCTACGGGATCGACGCCCACGCGCACCGGGCCGCGCTCTCGGGCTTTACCGGTGAGGGCCCGGCGACAATCGCCGTCGCCGCTGGTGGCCTCGACCGGGACTACCCGGCAGGGAACGCCGATCTCGCGGCCGCGATCCGCGCGAACGGGCTGGTCGTCTCCGAACAGCCACCAAACTCCGCCCCGACACGCCTTCGTTTCCTGGCCAGGGGCAGAATCATTGCCGGCCTCGCCGGGGTTACCTGCGTTGTGGAGGCCCGGTGGCGTTCCGGCGCCCTGCACACCGCACACCAGGCCGAGACCATCGCTCGTCATGTCGCCGCCATTCCCGGCAGCGTGCACAGTGCGAATTCCGACGGTTGCCACCGCCTTATCAGGGACGGCGGCGCGGTGTTGGTGACAGAGGCCCAGGAACTGGCAGACCTGCTCGCCAGCTAGCCGAAACGGTGGGCGGGACCCCGAAAACGTCCCGGCCACCCCTGTCATGGAGGACAGAGGCGATGACGAACTTTTGGAACGAGGACGGCGACTTCGACTACGAAGCCCAGGTCGAGTCAATCGATCGTGAGAAGGCGGCCGTTACCGCCGAACGGGCCGAGTACCCAGGCATGACCGACGCTTTCCATCGCTTCGGACTGTACGGCGGCGTGGCCGATGAGGTGATCACCGCCGAGCTCCTGGACGCGATGGACCGATGGCAGGTCCTGCTCGAAAAGGCTGAAAACACCGAGGACGACGTTGACCGCAAGAAACTGGAGCGCGAACACGAAACACTCGAACGCGCTATCCACGACATGATCGGCGACTAGAACACCCAGAGTGGGCCGTTCGCCTTTGGTGGGCGGGCGGTCCGCCGCGGGGTGCTGGCTTCCGAGGGTGGTTGCCGGCGGCGGACCGCCATTGCCGCATCAGGACCGTCCCGAGCCCCGGGCGCGTGCGGCGAGCCCCGCGCTGTTCCAGACGTTGGATCCCCCGTGGGAACCAGGGGAGAGTGCTCGCCGGGCGAACACTGAAGGGCGTCCACTTCGTGGCCGGCTGTTTGGGTGCCGCCGGTCCGTCGCAGAGCTCCTGCCCGTCATCACCTTGTGCTGTCTACGACGTTTTGGCTGCTGTCCTTCGGATTGTACGTGCCCGCTCCACCCCGTCTAGCCCCTCCGCAAGCTCCGGGGCCCGCGGTGCAGGAGATGTCCCTGCGGCGCTCCTGCGTCGCTTATTTCCTCCGGGAATTTCCCACACCTTGCCCAAGGGTAGACAGGCCTCCGTCGGGCACAGCTCCGCAAGCTTCGCCAGCAGCCAAAACAACGGTGGGGGAGGGGAAGCTGGCTACTCACCACGAGCGCCCCACCCCCGGATCCTCAGCAAAGGACACAGAATTTCCATGAACAACGAATTGCGCATCTCCAGCCCCGCCGACATTCTCGGTTTCATCCCGCACACTCTCGGTTTCGTGCCGAGCGAGTCCTTCGTGTTCGTCTCGATGCGCGGCAACACGCTCGGTGCGACCCTGCGGGTCAACGCCCCCGCTCACAGAGACCCAGCGGGGTTCGCGGCGTCCATGCTCAATTACCTCGCCCTCGACGAACTTGCCAGCTCCGTCCTGCTGACCGTCTACAGCGACGCCGCCCCAGAGACAGGAACGCCCCGGCCCTTCCACCACCACGTAGAGGCCATCATTGAAGCGCTCGAACGGGCAGGGACGCCGCTGCGGGACGCGTGGCTTATCACCTCCGACCGCTGGAAGAACCTGCTCTGCGATGACACCCTGTGCTGCCAGCCTCAACCCTTGGAGACCATCACCGACGGGCACCTGAACGCCGAAATGGTGTTCCGCGGCAGCACGTACCAGAAGCAGCCGGGCACCACCTACCCGCCGTTCAACGGGCCGGAGGACACCGCCGAACGCATCGACCACGCAGGCCACGTCCTGCAATACAGCGGAGCGATCAACGGCCGCGAACTCTGGTCACAGGCGATAAGGGCAACCGGTAGCATCAGCCCGGACACGACAGTCCAGCTGCTGGCCTGCTTCCAATACCCCAGCCTGCGGGACACTTTGATGTGCAATGTGATCGACCCCGACCGCACAGACGCCGACGGGTGCGGAAACCTCCTCATGGGGCACGGCATCGCCCCGGACTGGGACCGGGTAGACCGGGCCGAAGAAGCCGCACGCGCCCTGATTACGGGAGCCCCGAGAACTTATCGTGCCCCTCTGCTGACCCTGATCGGCTGGCTGGCCTACCTCAAAGGCCAATCCACGGTCGCGGCCGAGCACTTCACCGCAGCCATGAAAGACACGCCCGGCTACCGTCTTGCTGAACTGCTCGACGAAGTCGTCAATCAGGGCACCATAGCCCCGGTCGCAGCAGACGAGGCCACGGCCTATAAGAAACACCACTAACAGCGTGGGGCCGGGACCAGCAACGGTTCCGGCCCCATTGGTGCGTCGGCGGCGCCCCACACCAGGCACAACCCTGACCCGGGCTACAGTGGAAGAACAAGCGATTCCACCGACGCCAGGGAGAGCCCCATGAGCCACGACTTCGTCCTCACCGAGGACGACGCCCCCTCCGGCAACACCCACGCCGAAGACATCCTCGAATTAAGTCTGCTCACCACCGACCAAAACACCGCCGTCGTGGACATCTCCTGGGAGAAAACCCCACAAGACTTCTGACCCCCGGGCAGCAAAGACGCTGCACCCAAAGATTTCCTTTTGCTGAGGGAAAACAGGAAGAGCCGACACCAGTGGTGCCGGCTCTTCCGCTAAATAGAAGGCCATTCGCCTTGGTGGGTGGTTGCCGGCGGCGGACCGCCGTTGCCGCATCAGGACACGCCCGATCAACTGGTGTGCGCGGCCCGACTTCGCCGGATTGCCGGGGTGGGCGTTATTCGTGGGAATCCTGGAAAGGGTGCTCGCAGGGCGAGCACTGAAGGGCGTCCACTTCGTGGCCGACTGTTGGGTGCTGCCGGTCCGTCGCAGAACTCCTGTCCGTCATCACCTGTTCTGTCCACGACGTTTTGGCTGCTGTCCCAAGGGATTTTACGTTCCCGTTCCAGCCCGTCTAGCCCCTCCGTGAACTCCGGGGCCTGCGTGCCGAAATTTCTTTGGCCGGGATCCTCGCTAGCTCGGACCCCGCAAGATTTTTCGGCCCTTGCCCAAGGGTAGACAGGCTTCCACGGGAACAGCTCGCAAGCTTCGCCAGCAGCCAGAACAACGGGGGGAGAGTGGCAAGCTGGTTGGCCACTTCCCGAAGCCCTCTCCTACCGCTTGACAAGACATAGAAGCATCGGGGGAGCGGGGAAGCTGGCCGGTCACCATTGGTCGCCCCACCCACCCAACTTCTCGGACAAGAAGGAGCAACACTATGAACGACGAAAACCGCACTGCACGCGCAGCCCTTACCCGCATGTTCACCCCGGATGACTACGTAGCCCGGCAGCTGGTAGCCCGTCACGGCGCACACCCCGCCTACCGGATGGCCCTCCGTGCCCGGCCCCTGTTCCCCTTCTGGAACCTCACCTCTGAGGAATTGGGCGACGGGCTGGACCGCTGGGCACCGGCACCCCGCGAACTCGACACCCCGATCATCGAGGCCCAGCTCGAAGCTATCGAACGCCTTGGAGGCGGGTTCCTGGTTCCGGGAGATGAGCGCTGGCCCGTTGGTCTGGATGACCTGCCCAACGCTCCGTATGGGCTCTGGTACGTCGGGGACATCGCCCAGGGCATCCCTACCCCGCGCCGCGCAGCTGCGGTGACCGGATCACGTGACTGCACCAGCTACGGCGCTTCTGTGGCGTCGGAGATGGCCCACGGCCTGGCACAGCGTGGGATCTGCGTCATCTCCGGTCTGGCCTACGGCATCGCCGCCCACGCCCACCGCGGCGCGCTCTTGCAGGCGGGACCGCCAAGGGACCGGCGACGATCGCCGTCGCAGCTGGCGGGCTTGACCGGGTATTCCCGGCCGCTAACGCTGACCTCGCGGCCGAGATCAAAGGCAACGGTCTGATCATCTCCGAACAGCCCATGGGAACCGCCCCCACACGGCAGCGAGTCGCTGACCGGAACCGCATCATTGCCGCCCTGGCCGGAGTGACCTGTGTTGTCGAAGCCCGGACGCGCTCAACTGCATTGAACACCGCCCACCACGCCGAAACCCTTGGACGTCAGGTAGCGGCAGTACCGGGCAGTGTGTACAGCGCCAACTCCGCAGGTTGCCACAGAATCCTTCGAGAAAATGGCGCGTTCTTGGTGAGCGATGCCGAAGACGTAGCCGAAGTACTCGCGGACTAATCCAACCGGTGGCCGGGACGAACCTCCCGGCCACCGCCCAACATGTGAAGGAGGCAGGATCATGACGGACTTTTGGGACGCCAACGGCGATTTCGACTATGAAGCCCACCACGAAGCAGGCCAACGCGACAAAGCAGCCGCAACCGCTGGCCGGATCGGGTATCCGGGAATGACGGATGCATTCCGCTACTTCGGCCTGCATGACTGGACGAGTCCTATGTTCACGCTCGAACTTCTGGCGGCCATGGACACGTGGCAAGTCTTGACCGAACGGATCGAGGCCGCTCCGGCTGACCAGGACATCAAGGAGCTGCAGCGACAGGCAGAGGAAACCGCCCGCACAATTCAGACCATGACTGACAGTGCCGCCTAAGCACAGTGGGCCGTTCGCCTGGTGTGGGCGGGCGGTCCGCCGCAGCGGGCTGGCTCTCGTGGGTGGTTGCGGCGACGGACCGCCGTTTCCGCAACAGTGCCGGCGGCGCTGACCTGGTGCGGGCGGCAAGCCCGGGTTGTAATCGGCTTGAGCGGTTCGGCGGGACCAGAAGGCCCCAGCGCCGGGATCGAACTCGAGCCGCCCGTTCTGTCTGTGCCCGCATGTACGTTGGTGCTAGACCCCGAATCCCGTACGGACTGCTTCACAAGGAGAACAGCAAATGTTTACAACAGTCTTTCTGATATGTATAGGTGCCTATCTTGCAGTGGCTTTGATGAGCAGGCAGCACAATGCTGACCTCAAGTTTGGGCGGTCACCAGCCATTCTGGGGCTCGCAGCTGCAACCGGTGCGTTACTTTGCGCGGTAGGAAACATTGTTCACTACCTCACAGCTGGAGGTCTCGGATATGTGCTGGCGTTCCTCTTCGCAGCAGTCGCGTTGATTCTGGCGCGTGTAATCCTTCGGACCTATGAAGCGCTAACCCGCACTAACTAGTTGCGGCTTACCCGATAGTCCAGACAAAATGCGGCGAGGAGAATTCTCCTTGCCGCGTTTCTCATAGCTCCTAGTGTTTGCTTGAGTCAAGCCATGTTGTGTATCTGTGAGAACCAGGATGAATTACATGCTTGCAGGGCTCGCACCCCTTTGGGCGTCCACTCCGTAAGCTCCGTGGCCGGCTGTTGGGTCCAGGGCGCGCCGTCGCAGAGCTCTGGACACCCTGGCCTTTATGTCTACGACGATGCTCCTATAGGCGTCAAATCAATCATTTGCGCCGGTGACGGACCTTCACTCTTCGTGGCAGGCCCGCGCTCTATGGGGGTGGTCTATTGGCAGAGCCGGTCCAGGGTCTCCAGCAGGGCCGATTGTATTTGGTCGCTCCATAGGTCCCGCGTGTTTTCAGCTTCTGGGTCCTCAAGGGGTGATGGAAGGGGCGCGGGCACCATGGTAACTGTTGCCTGATAACGGCCGTCAGCGCTGCTCGTTGCAATGGTGCGGTAGTTCAAGTACCCGCCCCTGCCGCCGTACCTGTGAGCCCCGGTACAGTCCTGCGACCATTTCCACATGCCTAACCCAAAGGAGGGCACACGGCTGGTCTTCTTCATTTCCTCTAGCGAACTGTGCGACACTAACTGGCCCCGGAAAAGTGCTCCAAGGAAACTATTGACGTCCGACATCGTGGACACCACACCATGGGCCGGTGAACCAAGCTGGTCCGGTGTCGGTCCCCCGCCCACACGCTGACCCCTGATCGTGATGTACCCCTGGATCATGTCCGGAGCCCCATGGAGGGGATCATCGACAGTGGTGTGGGACAGCCCCAGCGGCTTGACGATGTCGTCGCGGAGCACTTCAGAATAGGGCTTACCTCGCAGCTTCTCCAGAAGCTGGCCAAGAGCCAGGTAGTTTGAGTCCGAATAGCGGAAATTCCCAACGTACTCCCACGGCAGCGTGCCAGTGATTTCAAGACCCCGCTGCAGGCTCAGCCTCTGTTCTGCCGCGGGAAGGATGTCGTCGACGGTCCTGAACATTGCCTCCTGATACGAGGGCATCCCGGACGTGTGGCCGAGGAGCTGACGAACCGTGATCGGACCCGGGGGCTTCAGCACTGTCGTGAAGCTGTCCAGCATGCCGTTGACAGGGTCATCAAGTCCAATCAGGCCATCCTCGACCAGTTTCATGACCGACACCGCCGTCATTGTTTTGGTGACACTGGCTATAGACACCCTGTCCCCGGGCTGTGCGGGGCGCTTGGAATCCAGGTCGCGGACGCCATAGGCCTTGGACCATTCCCCTTCAGGCCACCGGACCTGGGCAACGACAGCAGTTGCGCCTTTATCGAGGACGGACCGCATGGCGAAGTCAAGTGAGTCAGTGGCCGCCGGCGGAGTAGCTGACGGCGACGGGGACGGGCTGGGACCCGTGCACGCGGGCAGCGCGCCGGCGAGAACCAAGGCGGTTGCCGTGATGATTGTGGGGAAAAAGCGTGTCTTGGACTGCATGGCAACCACCGCGGATCGGCTCGAACAGGAACGGATTGCGAGGACGCCGTCCCGGCCAAGGTTTGCCCGGTGCCAGACTCCCAGCACGATAATCGTAGAATTCGTAGCCGCCCTGGTCGAGGGTAAATACGAACAGGCGGCACGATCGGTCAGGAACCGTGACACGGCAACGAGAAGGTTTCCTCCCCCAATCCATGCCAGGCAGAATATGGCGAGCCATGTGAACTCCTTAAACCGTTCCGTGAGCCTACCGTCAGCTGTCGCTGAGGAGTGGTCAGAGCGGATCCTGTCGAGGCCGCCACCACGGACGCCGGGGCCATGCTTCGCGATGGCACCACCTATGCCCCGGCCTGTCATTTTCAGAAGCTGACGGCACAAACTTCCTTGTGATCTCGGGACTAGTGCACTGGGCTCTTGACCACTAGCTGCTCGATAGTCCCGTGCATTATGGTGCTTTGTTCGGTACTCCTGTTCCCTAAAAGGAGGCAGCATGGATACTGACCCGAGTCGTGTTGCTGCCGATGGGCAACTGATGATGTCGGACGCCGCTTGGGAACAGGCCAGGAATCGTGCCTCGGTTATCGGTGCCTTGGCGGAGCGCCGCAGCCCCAGCGCTGCTGCTGTTGATCAAGCGGCTGCAGAGCTTGGTGTCTCCCGACGCCGGGTCTACGTGTTGCTCGCTCGGTATCGACAAGGTTCGGGTCTCGTAACGGACCTTGCGGTCCGTCATTCCACCGGAGGTAAGGGCCGAAGCCGGCTGCCCGAACCGGTCGAGGAAATCATGCGCGACCTGATTCGCAGGCGGTTCCTGACTCGACAAAGACTGAGCGTTGCGGCGCTCCACCGGGAGATGACTTCTGACATTTGTGCCGCCAGCTTCTGAAAATGACATGTCGTTTTCAGAAGCTGACTGCACTGACATCCCTGCGGTTGCGGGAGTAGTGCAGTCGGGTGTGGACATTCTGGTGTCCAAAGTCCCCTGCACAAAGCGTCATTTTGGTCGGTAGTCGTCTGCGCGAAAGTGCTGAGACCGAAGGACCAAGGTTCACGATGTGCGCTCTCGCTGGCTGGAGGTCAGGCGGTTGGTGCTGCACGTTGAAGGGCTCGGTAGACGGTGGAACGGGCGACGCCGAAGAGTTCCGCGATTTCGGTGGTGGTGTGCACCCCGCCCCGGTACAGGTTCACGAGGTGGGTTTCCTGGGCCTTGGAGAGTTTCGGTTGCTTTCCGCGAAGCCGGCCTTTGGACTTGGCCACCGCCATGCCTTCCCGTGTTCTGGCGCGGATGAGGTCGGCTTCGAACTCGGCCACCATGCCCAAGACGTTGAACAGCAGCTTTCCTACCGGATCGTGGGGATCGTAGATGCTGCCGCCGAGGTTCAAGGCGACACCCTTGCGGGTGAGTTCATCAGCGATGTCCCTGGCGTCCGGCAAAGACCGGGCGAGGCGATCAAGCTTGGTCACCACCAAAGTGTCACCCTTCCGGCACGCCGCGAGGGCTTTCCCCAGCCCGGGACGTTCACGCTGCGTGCCGGTGAACCCGTGATCGACGTAGATCGCATCCGGGTCCACGCCGGCGGCCGCGAGAGCGTCCCGCTGCGCGGTCAGATCCTGGGCGTTGGTCGAAACCCGGGCATATCCGATGAGCATGCCAACGAGTGTAGCGTTTAGGGCACCTTCACCGGGCAGTTTTGCGGGCGGGTCATACGGGAATCTGGAAGTCCCGGAACTCCGGGAATTTCGACACATGCAAAATTCCGCGATTCCGCGGCCGGTGAAGGACCGGCTTACGGGCAGATAGGTGGGACGTCCGTGCCTCTGCTGATCGGGGACAATATCTCCATGTCGCAAAATGCTGAGATGCACCGAGAGATGCCGTGGCCGTTTCCGGATGACCGCTTTCCCGAAGGTCTAGGTGCCGTGGTCATGAAGTCGGTCCTTTCTGGTGAACGACCTGTTCTTCAAGTTCTTTACGACCTTGACAACGGGTGGGGCTTTGCCGATGGAGTGGATGACCCAAACACCCCTGATGGAGCAGTTGCTGCACACATCACTCACCTCACACGGCTTGACCCGACGCTTGCTGAAATGGCGAAGCTGCCTCCTGGAACGCTGGCTGACCGTTTGGAAGTCGGCGGAGAGTGGCACATTCGAAGCTTCGCGTGGGAAGAGGAATAGGGGGCAGAGTCCGGGTTCACCAGGAAGATAGCCTCTAGGTGAATGACTCAAGATCGAGGAGACGGTATGGGCGAGTTCGAGCACATCAGCATCAAGCTCAGCGGGGACGAAGCTTTAGTGCTCTTCGACTGGCTGGCTCGGTTCAACAAGAACAACAACACTGATCTCACTGACCAGGCCGAGCAACGCGTCCTGTGGGACATCGAAAGCTCTCTGGAATCAGCATTGGTTCAAGTGTTCTCAGAGGATTACACATCGTTGCTGGACGAGGCGCGGAGCCGTCTTCAATACCCCGCCCCTTAACGGCTACTCGCCAGCGGTCCGGTGACTGGCCAAAGAGCGGGCAGGCTGGTAAACGATGATGCCCGTGGAGGGATCGGCATACGGTCCTAGCAGTTTGTCTCTATATCAGGACGGATAGGGTGGGACTGGCCAGTGCACTCCAACAAGAGGACGCTCATGCCCAGCGCAGTTACCCTCGTTCGTTCGAACACCCTCAGCGCCACCGCACAGTATGCATATGGGGCCACCGTTCCCGCCAGCGCACGCCTCATTTTTCTAGCCGGATCATGCCCTCTGAATAAGGACGGTACGACCGCAGGCATCGGGGACTACGCGGCACAGGCCGCAAAGGCGATTGAGAACATGTGCATTGCCCTGGAAGCCGCCGGTGCCGGCATTAGAGATGTTATCTCCACCCGCATTCTGGTGGCATCGACCGAACGGGCCGACCTGGTCACGGCTTGGGACGTGGTTCGGGAAGCCTTCGGCGAGCACGACGTGCCCAGCACGCTGATGGGAGTCACGGTGCTCGGCTACGAAGACCAGTTGGTGGAGATCGAAGCAACCGCTGCAATTATTGACTGAACGAGAGCCGGGACTGCAACGGCCCAACGCCCGGTAAGGATCCCGTTCGGGCGGTCTACCGCCTCTCACTTTTCTGACTACGCAGAGTGTTGATCGCCCTAACGAAGATGTAAATCGAACCGCCCAGAAGTAGGGCGTACGCTACCGTTCGCCAAGAAGCGCCGTTGTCAGTTATATCGGTTCCCGCCAGCACCAACCACAGCATGATCCCCAACCCGGCGTAGACGGCCGAAAAGCGGGGTGCTTCCATTCTTTTCACGTTGACCACCAAATGCCTTGTAATGGCTATATCAATTTGCCCAGTCGGTTTTGGTTCAAAGCCTATTCCTGGGAGTCAAGGAGCAGGCGGCGCGCCTCAGGCTCTCTGCATTGTTGGGCTGCATCGCGCGGCCCGGTAAAGGATCCTCTATCGGACAAGTTCTCAGTGCAGACGACTGCTGACATTCAGTGCAGTCAGCTTCTGAAAATGACATGACACCCGCCATGGCCCGCCGTGGAAATCACCAAAAATCTACCCAAATAGGGCCAAAAATCCCTAGAATACGCGGAAAAACCTTAGTTATTCAGGTGAATAAACGGTAGAATATAAGTATCAAGTCAAGCAGACGAACCACACCACAACTGATACGAAACCGAGGACTGAAAATGACTACTTCCACCACCGAAACCGCCGCCCGGGACTTCTCCTTCGCAGAATTCTTCCTCAGTCTCGCCGCCGTAGCGCAGATCGCGGTAGCCGCTCTCGTCATCCCCACCGTCGCCATTACCGTCACCGCCGCTCTGGCAGGTGCCGCCGGCTTCGTGATCTTCCTGGGGCGGAAGTAATGACCACCGCATACACCGCATACACGGTCTACACCAAGCCCGACTGCCCGAACTGCGACCGCACCAAGGAGCACTTCGACTCCAAAGGCATCACCTACACGCCCGTGGACATCACCGAAGTACCCGCCGCTTTGGAGTACATCTCCGCCGAGCTTGGCTACTCCCAGGCGCCCGTTGTCGTGAACAACTCCGATGACCAGGACCACTGGTCCGGCCTGCGCCAAGACAAGCTCGTCCAAGCAGCCATGACCCACAAGGCAGCGTGAGGACCATGACCACCCCGCACCCGGTGGACGGGTTCACGATCAGCCCACGGATCCCGCTGGACGTGGACCTGTTCCGACAGACCAACCCCAGCGGCACGATCCACCCCGACCCGATAGAACCCGAAGAAGTTATCGACCTGTACGACGGCTTCTACGCCGTCCCCTACAAGGGAGGGGATGACCGGTACCTTGAAGCGATCAGCCGCGCCCCTCTTGGTCCCGGCGGTCTCTGGGATCAACACACCGCGGACCAGTACCAGCCCAACGACCTCACCCACGACCAACCGGGTGGGACCGAACCTCAGAACGAAACCAGCACAGACACCGAGAACACCACCAGCACACGAGGAAAAGGAACCATCATGGCCGTCGAAACCACCATCACAGTCATCGGAAACCTGACATCGGACCCAGAGCTGCGTTTCACGCCCAGCGGGTCGGCGGTAGCGAACTTCACCATCGCTTCAACACCCAGGACCTTCGATCGTCAGTCCAACGAGTGGAAGGACGGGGAGACGCTTTTCCTCCGGGCCAGTGTGTGGCGGGAGGCAGCCGAGAACGTCGCTGAGTCCCTTACCAAGGGCACGCGTGTCATCGTCTCGGGCCGGCTGAAGTCCCGGTCCTACGAGACCAAGGAAGGCGAGAAGCGCACCGTGATCGAACTCGAGGTAGACGAGATCGGCCCGTCCCTGCGGTACGCAAGCGCGAAGGTCAACCGCACCCAGCGCAACAACAACCAGGGCACAGGAACCGGGGGGGTCGGCAGCCAGGGCAATACCGGCCAGCCCGCCCAGCAGGACGACCCATGGGCGGCGAACCAGCCGGCCAACGCTGGGTCCTGGGGCAACGGTCCCGACTCTGAACCACCGTTCTAACCCGCGCCGTGCAGGGTCGGTCGAGAGGCCGGCCCTGCACGTTAGCGCTATCGGAAAGCTGTGAAGGACGATGACCAGCCATGACTAGGCCCAGGGGTAGGGAAAAGGGCTCCTACTTCACCGAGGACGACCTGAAGCAGATCCGCGCCGCCGTCGCAGCCGTTGGCCAGCAAGAGGGTTACGTCTCCATCGCTGACTTCGTTGAAGCAGCTGCCCGCAGGGAGCTGCGACGGCTCCAACGCAAATACAACGACGGACGGAAATGGCCAGGTGTCGACCTGGCGAGCTTCGCCCAGGCCGACGAACCCGCGCCGAAACCGCAGCAAAGGAGGATCGCCGATGAGCAACCAACGCCGAATCAAGACCATGGCTTTAGCAGCTGGCATTCTCCTGCTTCTTACCGGCTGCACGTCCGAAGGCGGACCGCAGGCCGTCCCCGCCGGCGGCCGGGCACCGCTGCAGGAAGTACCCTGTGACGCGACCGGCACAGCGGCACGGCCGCCGGAACTCCGGTCCCTGCCAGCGGTCCGTACACCGTGGAGAGTGTTGTCGATGGGGACACGATCCGGATCAGCTGCAACGGCACCAGCAGCCGCGTCAGGCTCGTTGGCATCAACGCACCGGAAAGCGTCAAAGACAATGCACCGGTGGAGTGCGGCGGACCGGAAGCGTCCACCTACCTGCACTCACTCCTGGACGGACAACAAGTGTTCCTCTCGGCCGATCCCGGACAGGGTGTGCGGGACAGGTACGACCGGTTACTGGCGTATGTCTGGATCGCCGATGGCACTCTGGCCAACCGGGCGATCCTTGACCACGGCCACGCCGAAGCTACCGGCTATGGCAAGTCCTTCGCCTACAGCGGCGACTTCACCGCGGCCGCTGATCAAGCCAAGGACAGCAAGGCGGGCCGATGGAGTTGCTGAACCCACCGACCACCCAACACCGAATCGTTAGGGGAACACCATGGTCGTCGTTCTGATCTTCTTCGCAGCGTTCGCCGCCGTCGCCTTGGGCGGCTGGATCATCTACGCACTCACGCACCCGGTAGCCGCCGGCCAAGGCATTCTCATCTTCCTCTGCAAGGCCGCCGGCGTGATTGCGTTGATCACCGCCGTGGTGGCCTGGCTCGGCCAGAGCCTGCTCCAGGTAGTGCCACCGGCCCTGTTCATGGTCGCTTTCTTCTTCGCCGCGAACCGGCTCGAACGCCGCTGGCGTCGCTGGTAATCCGGTCATGCCCACGACGCCTGACGAGGCCCGCTTCTGGTCCAAGGTCATCAAAGGACCACGTGAAAATGACTGCTGGCTCTGGACCGGTGCGGTCGGTGATGACGGCTACGGGCGGTACTGGATCAAGACGCCGACAGGTCAACAGGCTGTCCGGCCTCAACGCTTCGCATACCTGCTGTTGACTGGCGAGCAGCTGGACCCCGACACCAAGCTGATGCATTCCTGTGATATCCCACTCTGTGTCCGTGCCACCGGTGGAATGGACAGCCACCTGTTCCCTGGCACGCAAGCGGAGAACCTTATTGACCGTTCACAAAAGAGACGCCACGCCAACGCCCATTCGTGGCGATGGCGTGGCGTCGGCCGCGCAAACTTCACCGCTCAATCGCGGCAGCTCCGTGATGCACTCAAAGAGCACGGATGGGACGAATCAGTGATCCGCCCCCTCATGTCCGGACACGACCCCGACGCTCCCACTCTCTTCTGACTCCGGGGCTCCGGCCGCCTCATTATCGGTGCCGGTCTTGGTCTTCTTCGGTGTGGCCACGTCGATGCTGCGGACGTAAGAGACGCTGACGTCCAGCAGCTCTGCAATGCCCTGGCGGGTCTCGCCGGTGGCGAGCATCTTGCGAACAGTTTCCTTCGCATCATCAATCGCCGCGGCCGCGTTCCTCTTCGCCGCGGCGATCAGTTCTGCTGCCTGCCGTTCGGCCTCTTCAACCCCGGCTTCGGCCATCATCGTTGCGGCGTGGTAGTCGGTGGCCAGCGACTGAAGCGTCGCTTCGCGTTCGCGCCGTTTCGCGGCCAACTCCTCGGTCTTCCGGCGTGCCTGAACGATCATCGTGTTGCGTGTCTTTCCAGCCATCACGGCCCCCTTTGGTGTGGTCGGTTTTCTGTCTCCGGTCCCCATTCTTACAGAAGGCCCACGGCGAACCGGAAACCTAACGGTTAGAAGCCCACGCGTGTTCAGTCCGGAAGAGCCGGCGAGGGCGTCGCGGCCGGTTTGCGGGCGCTGGCAGGGGTTAGACACAACTTGCCCTGGGCAGGCTTGGAGCCTCATGTGTTCATCGAGCTGTGCATAACCCCTGCCAGCGAGTATCAACAATCAAAGCTGCCGCTTTTCATATGGATACTCGCATCAGAATGATGGACTCAATCCGACGTTTTTCGAACCGATACTCGCTAGCTCGCATCACGCTCAAAACGCCGAATTCAGTCACACCTCTTGCATTTCGAATAAACGAGGCCGATTCCTCTAGAATCGGGTCATGATGTCGCTGCACGTTCTCAGTGCTGGCACCGGTTACCTGTACTACACACAGGAGACCGCCAGCGGTGATGAACTGCGCGCAGGCGACCGCCACCTGGGCGACTACTACACCGCCCAAGGCTTGCCCCCGGGGCAGTGGCTTGGACGCGGAGCTGAAACAATGGGTGTGTCCGGGCACGTCACCGAAGCCCACATGGCGAACCTCTTCGGACAGGGCCGGCACCCCGAATACGAGGCCATCCTCGCCGCGAAACTTGCCGACGGACTGCCAGCCAAAAAGGCCGAGAAAGCCGCCCAAGCAGAGGCGAAACTAGGCCGCCGTTACTACGACTACGCCCCCAAGGACAACGCCCTGGCCAAGGCTATCCGCGTCCGCGAGAGCGACTTCGAACGCATGCAGGGCCGCAAACCCACCGCTGCCGAACGGCACCGGATACGGGCCACCGCAGCGGCTGTGATGTTCCGTGAAGGGCACGGACGACCGCCCGCGTCCAAGGAAGAACTGGGCAAGTACATCACCGCGCAGCTGCGACCCCAGCAGAACGCAGTAGCCGGGTACGACCTGACCTTTACCCCGGTCAAAAGCATCTCCGTGCTGTGGGCCCTCGGCGATGCCGACACCCGCCGTCTCGTCGAAGAAGCCCACCAAGCCGCGCTGAAGCAGTCCGTGGAGTATCTGGAAACCCACGCCCTGGCCACCCGCTTGGGCACCAACGGCATCGCCCAAACCTCCGTCAAAGGCGGACTCACGGCCACGGCTTTCCGTCACCACGATTCCCGCCTGGGCGACCCGAACCTGCACACCCACCTTGTGGTATCCAACAAGGTCCAGGACCTGCAAGGGAACTGGAAGACCATCGACGGCAAGCTCCTGCACCGCTCAGCCGTGGCCGTCTCGGAGCACTACAACACCCGGATCCAGGCCTACCTCGAAGAGCACGGGGTTCAGTTCGAAGCCCGCACCGTCCACGGATCCAAGCAGCCCGTCATGGAAGTAGCCTCCGTCCCCCGGGAACTGAACACCCTGTTCTCGAAGCGCAGCGCAGGCATCCGTTCTAGCCTGACCGAACTACGTCAGGCGTACGAAGAGCAGCACGGCCACAGCCCCGACCAAGCCGCCCTGATCAAACTCGCACAAGCCGCAACATTGGACACGAGGCCCGACAAAGAGAAACCCAAGACCCTCGCCGAACAGGCCAAAGCATGGCGGCAGGAAGCCGGAACCCTCTACACGGAACAGGACCTGAAACGGATCACCGGTACCCGTGCCCGGACAGTCCGCCCCGCTGAGACCGGGATCGACATTGACGCCGTCGCGCGTCAGGTTGTCACCGCTGTTTCGGACAAGCGCTCCACCTGGACAGCGCAGAATGTCATGGCCGAAGCCAACCGTTGGGCACGCGAATACGCCGTCGAACACGTCCCGGTCCCGGCAGGCACCGTGGAGCAGGTGGTTTCCCACAGCCTCGGCACCGTATCCGTGCGCATCACCCCGGACCAGGTTCACGGCCGGTTCGAAGCACTCACCCGGAACGCCGGAACAGCTGACTTCAACCACCGCACCGATACCCGGTACACCTCCACGAAGATCCTCGAAGACGAGAACCTGCTGCTGCGCGCCGGGAAGAAAGACGTCATCCCGGCAGCCTCCATGCAGGACTTCAACGCCGCCGTGGACGCCTACAACCTCGCCGTAGCCACCGGGGAAAAATCCCACCCGCTGGACGCCGGCCAGATCGAACTGGCCCGAGAATTCGCCACCTCATCGAAGCTCCTGGCTGTCGGCATCGGTGCCGCCGGTACCGGCAAATCCAGTTCCATGGGCTTGGTCCGGGCCGCCATCACGCACGCGGGAGGCAGGGTCATCGGCCTCGCACCATCAGCCGTGGCCGCAGCGAACCTGGGCGAACAACTCGGCATCACTGCTGCGACAACAGACAAGTTCCTGCTCAGCCCCAACGAGGCTTTCAAGGTCACACCGGGCACCCTCGTAATCGTCGATGAAGCCGGTATGCAGGGCACCGGCAAACTCGCCGACGTCGTCAGGGCAGTCGAGGCCGGCGGCGGACTTGTCCGCCTCATCGGCGATGACCGGCAGCTCTCCGCCGTCCAAGCCGGTGGCGCGCTGCGGCTGCTGATCAACGAGGTCGGCGCGACCGAGCTGGAGACCATTCACCGGTTCCACAGCCCCGAAGAAGCAGAAGCCTCCCTGCTCCTTCGCACCCCCACCGAGCACGAAGCTGACCCTTTCGCCTGGTACAAAGACAACGGACGCGTTCAGGCCGGAAGCATCGAAACCGTTGAAGGCCTGGCATTCGGTTTGTGGCAGAGCCGCCTGAACCAGGGCGATGCCGCGGTGATGATGGCACCGACCAACGAAAGCTCACAACGGCTCTCCGAACGCGCCCAGGCCTACCGGATCGAAACCGGAGAAGTCTCCGGCGCCGGGGCATCCGTGCAGCTGCGCGACGGATCCCACGCCTGGGCCGGGGACCACATCGTGACACGCCTGAACGACTCCCAGCTCAAGGTCAAGCGAGGCCGGGACGTCGTGAAGAACGGCGACCTCTGGACCGTCGAACAAGCCCACGAGGACGGGTCCCTGTCGGTGGCCCACCTCGAGCACGGCGGGACGATCCGGCTCCCCGCCGAGTACGTTCCAGAGCACGTCCACCTCGGCTACGCCCTGACTACCCACCGCGCCCAGGGCATGACCAAAGACGCCGGTATCCCGATCCTTGACGCCTCCACCACGCGGGAGAACGCCTACGTCGCCGCCACGCGTGGCCGGGATGAGAACGTGTTGTTCGTCGCCGTCGAGGAAGGCCAGGACAGGGACAGTGTTCTGGCCGCGATCGCCGGGAACCACAGCCAGGACTCCTCGGCGCACGAGGCCATGGCCACCGAATACGAACGCATCAACTCGCCCCTGACTCTGGCCGATCAGTACCGCTACGTTACCGAAGAAGCCAACACCCTGCGCATGGCCGCCATGGCACGGCAGATTCTTGGACCGGACGCTGAGAAGTTCATCAACGCCGAATCCTGGGGAGCTGTGGCCACGCACCTGGCCAAGGCCGAACAGGGCGGCTGGGACACTGCCGGGTTGCTGCGCACGGCAGCCGGTGAACGCGAATTCGAGACCGCCGATGACCTCTCCGCCGTGCTCGCCTGGCGCGTGGAGAAGATCATGGACAAAGCTCCCGAACTGATTGCCCAAGCAGGGGAACGCCCCCTGCAGGGACTAACCGACGAGCAACTGGCGAGCGTCCGTGCTGAAGCCGAAGCTGGTGCCCGGGCCGCGCGTGAAGCAGCCGCAGCCCCCGGGTCGAAACCAGCTGAGCACTGGACCAACCGCCGGCACGGCAACCTCACGGACGCCGAACTTGAACGCCGGATCTTCACGACCCGGTTCACCGCGCGTGAAACCTCGTCCATCAACGACCCCGCGGTTGCCCGGCGTGCCCACCAGCAGCTGCGCGCGCTCCAGGAAGAACACCGGATCCGCAACCAGCAGCTCAAAGAATCACAGCGCATAGCCGAAACCACCGAACGCGCCGCCCGCACCGTCTACGGGCAGAACCCCGCCGCCGGCGCCAACATCCAGCGCGCATGGGGACACGAAACCATCGCCGCCCGCGCCCGGGCTGAGGAACGCCTCCGCACCCTCACGCCACGCCCCGTCACAGCTGTTCAGGCACCGGACAGGCTGCTGGAATGGCTCGCCCCGGCCCGCGCGGCGTCAAGCCCTTACCTGCCCCAGCCCTGGAAGGAAGAACTCGCAGCCCGACGCGAAGTCCTCGCCGCAAGGTTCGACGAACGCGGCCACCTCCTGGCGGCCACCCCACCGGAATGGGCACAGAAACTCGGGCCCGTCCCGGCACGCCCCGACGCCGCCCAGCAATGGCGCGACACAGCGGCCAGCATCGAAATGTTCCGCGCCCGCTACAACGTTCCCGAAATGGAGGCCACACCAGTTCCAGAGCGGCTCAGAAACGAAGAGATCGGCCAGCAACTCCACGACCAGGCAGTGACCATCTCCAAGCGCTCACATGCCCTGCCCGAACACACCACCGAACAAGACAGGACCCTGAATGCTCTACGTGCCGTAGATCGAAGCAAGGAAACTCATGCCCCCGAGTCGCCCGCGCAACTCGCCACCGACGCGGACCGGGAAGCCAACGCCCAGGAGCCGACGGCCATCACACCCGCCCAGACGGAAAAACCCCGCCTCCGCAGCCGCCTGGAGAAGATCACAGCCGAACGAAACGCCACACGGCTCGCGGCCCAGCAGCAGGCACAGCCGCAAACCGAGCAAACGGCCGAACAGAAAGAAGCTGCCAAGCAGCAAGCCGAACGCGCAGCAGCCCAGGCCCGCCAAAACCACCAAGACCAGGACCACGAGCTCTAGCCGCCGGCTCTGCATAAGCTGTGTGCTAGGTCTCCAACCGGTAGCCGAACCAGAGGTGCAGGGCAGCCATTACCTCGACTACGTGGCATAACGTCCGCTATTGGGGCGACATTGTGTGGCGATACATTCCACACATGCGGGCGCTGAATTAGCGGAATGAAGTTTTGATGGTCATTGGCAGAATTTTGCCCAAGGAGACATCCCCAGCCTGCATAGCAACTCCCTTGGTGGTTCCACGCCGAAGCCTATTCCGGTCCAGTCTATGTACATGGGGGTGTCGTCCACCCGAAAGGCACCTGAGGGGTTACAGGCTAAGCCATGAGTTGCGCCAGCTTCCGCCCTAGCAGGAGATAGTCGGTCGGACCGTAGGAGGTATGCACTGCGAAATCGATGCCAGGAGGAATGAGAGTGAACGCGCACACTGGATCTTGATGATCACAGATACTGATCGTTGGCCCAGAAAAAGACCCAGGGTATCCGCCCAATGACATCTTCACAGCTTCCAGATCCGACAGTTCTGGATACATCTTCTTGACAACCCCGTTCATCCAGTCATGCATACCAACTGTAACGTTGCCGATTTTCAAGTTCACGACTCCCGTTGCGTCAGTAGTGGCAGTTCCAAAGTGATGCATGAAATCAGATGACTTTCTCAGCGGGTCTGCTAGTAGCGACACGCCCTTTACATGTTGAAGCCTCGGTGATTGTGCGGCCGCCATGTAGTTGACTGCAGCATGGATGACCCAGGCGCCTTGCGAATAACCGGCCAAGACAATCTTTTGGTCTGGGCATCGTTCGGCTGCCTGCTCGATTTCCCAGATCAGCGACAGGGAACCCTGCCAGGCGCCGGGGACGTATTGGGCGATTCCTTGCAGCGATTTTTCTTCGACAATGGGCACGGGAAAGGCTGGATAGTCCAGTCCCAGCGTGGCGATTTTGTCGGCTCCTACTTCCTCGGAGAATTGCTTCTGAATAGCACGCACTTGTGAACCCAGGAGATCTGTATTATTCGCCTCCCCTCTTTGCCCTGAACCCATGACACCGATAAATAGGTATTGCTTGCAAACGTTGGCCGCCTGGGCTGCCGGTAGTGTCGTGGGCTTCGGCGGCAGAACGACTCCTACCCAGGGGTAAACGCTGACCGCTGAGCCACCCATCGAGGGGTTTCCGTTTTCAGGGCCCGGACCGCGTCCGCCACCCCATTCAACGTTCGTGGCATCAAAGGGATCACGCGACTCCACGCCGGTGGCGCAATTAGCGACAGCGCCATGGAAGTGACCTCTCACGTCGTTGCCCGTAGTCAGACAGGTGACGGCCGATTCGAGCCGAACATGGTCCAACTCCAGTAGGGGCGGCGGCGGGTTTCCGTTGCTATAGTCTGGCTGACCGGTAACTGACTGCGAGGCGTACTTTACTACCAAGTGCTGTGCTTTGAGGGCCCCGGTAACTGTCAGGCCGGACCAGTCGTTGATGGCGGGTTTGGTTGCGCCGGCGTCACCGTTGGTGTCACCTCCTGCGGTGTCGTCCTGGAAGGAGGTGAAGGTCACCGGGGCGGCGGCGGTGCCGTTGACCACCAAGGAGCCATCAACGGACAGGCTGCTGGTGTAGTGGAATTTCACCACGGTGCCGGGCTGAATAGTCAACGTCACACCGTCTGTGATTCGCAGCGATGAGTAGGTCCATGAGGAAACCAGGTAGGGGAGCCCGGTGGTGGGCATTGTCCAGTTCTCGATGAGTTTGCCGGCAATTTGGATTGCGTTGATTTTGTTGCCTGAGCCGGTGTTGCCTGTCAGGTTTGAGGGACGCAATCGAACGTCGCGGATGAAGTACGGCCCGGCACTAGCGCCGGTGACGGTGTTGTCCTTGATTTGGACGGGAACGGTTTCTTCTTCGTCGTTTTCTGATCGGATGCTGATGCTTCCTGACCGGGTCAAGGTATTGCCGTTGATGACCATGGACCGCAAGCGGTGTTCATAGCCCGAACGGCGGTTCACCTCGATGCCGATGCCGCAGTCCGTGAACATGGACTTCAAGATGCTGACCTTCTGGGGGCCATTCCCATTTAGAACGGATGCCGCATACCGCATGGACAATCCGGTCACGCTCACCGAACCTGTGTCAGATGCCGTCAGGCCGGACCAGTCGTTGATGGCGGGTTTGGTTGCGCCGGCGTCACCGTTGGTGTCACCTCCTGCGGTGTCGTCCTGGAAGGAGGTGAAGGTCACCGGGGCGGCGGCGGTGCCGTTGACCACCAAGGAGCCATCAACGGACAGGCTGCTGGTGTAGTGGAATTTCACCACGGTGCCGGGCTGAATAGTCAACGTCACACCGTCTGTGATTCGCAGCGATGAGTAGGTCCATGAGGAAACCAGGTAGGGGAGCCCGGTGGTGGGCATTGTCCAGTTCTCGATGAGTTTGCCGGCAATTTGGATTGCGTTGATTTTGTTGCCTGAGCCGGTGTTGCCTGTCAGGTTTGAGGGACGCAATCGAACGTCGCGGATGAAGTACGGCCCGGCACTAGCGCCGGTGACGGTGTTGTCCTTGATTTGGACGGGAACGGTTTCTTCTTCGTCGTTTTCTGATCGGATGCTGATGCTTCCTGACCGGGTCAAGGTATTGCCGTTGATGACCATGGACCGCAAGCGGTGTTCATAGCCCGAACGGCGGTTCACCTCGATGCCGATGCCGCAGTCCGTGAACATGGACTTCAAGATGCTGACCTTCTGGGGGCCATTCCCATTTAGAACGGATGCCGCATACCGCATGGACAATCCGGTCACGCTCACCGAACCTGTGTCAGATGCCGTCAGGCCGGACCAGTCGTTGATGGCGGGTTTGGTTGCGCCGGCGTCACCGTTGGTGTCACCTCCTGCGGTGTCGTCCTGGAAGGAGGTGAAGGTCACCGGGGCGGCGGCGGTGCCGTTGACCACCAAGGAGCCATCAACGGACAGGCTGCTGGTGTAGTGGAATTTCACCACGGTGCCGGGCTGAATAGTCAACGTCACACCGTCTGTGATTCGCAGCGATGAGTAGGTCCATGAGGAAACCAGGTAGGGGAGCCCGGTGGTGGGCATTGTCCAGTTCTCGATGAGTTTGCCGGCAATTTGGATTGCGTTGATTTTGTTGCCTGAGCCGGTGTTGCCTGTCAGGTTTGAGGGACGCAATCGAACGTCGCGGATGAAGTACGGCCCGGCACTAGCGCCGGTGACGGTGTTGTCCTTGATTTGGACGGGAACGGTTTCTTCTTCGTCGTTTTCTGATCGGATGCTGATGCTTCCTGACCGGGTCAAGGTATTGCCGTTGATGACCATGGACCGCAAGCGGTGTTCATAGCCCGAACGGCGGTTCACCTCGATGCCGATGCCGCAGTCCGTGAACATGGACTTCAAGATGCTGACCTTCTGGGGGCCATTCCCATTTAGAACGGATGCCGCATACCGCATGGACAATCCGGTCACGCTCACCGAACCTGTGTCAGATGCCGTCAGGCCGGACCAGTCGTTGATGGCGGGTTTGGTTGCGCCGGCGTCACCGTTGGTGTCACCTCCTGCGGTGTCGTCCTGGAAGGAGGTGAAGGTCACCGGGGCGGCGGCGGTGCCGTTGACCACCAAGGAGCCATCAACGGACAGGCTGCTGGTGTAGTGGAATTTCACCACGGTGCCGGGCTGAATAGTCAACGTCACACCGTCTGTGATTCGCAGCGATGAGTAGGTCCATGAGGAAACCAGGTAGGGGAGCCCGGTGGTGGGCATTGTCCAGTTCTCGATGAGTTTGCCGGCAATTTGGATTGCGTTGATTTTGTTGCCTGAGCCGGTGTTGCCTGTCAGGTTTGAGGGACGCAATCGAACGTCGCGGATGAAGTACGGCCCGGCACTAGCGCCGGTGACGGTGTTGTCCTTGATTTGGACGGGAACGGTTTCTTCTTCGTCGTTTTCTGATCGGATGCTGATGCTTCCTGACCGGGTCAAGGTATTGCCGTTGATGACCATGGACCGCAAGCGGTGTTCATAGCCCGAACGGCGGTTCACCTCGATGCCGATGCCGCAGTCCGTGAACATGGACTTCAAGATGCTGACCTTCTGGGGGCCATTCCCATTTAGAACGGATGCCGCATACCGCATGGACAATCCGGTCACGCTCACCGAACCTGTGTCAGATGCCGTCAGGCCGGACCAGTCGTTGATGGCGGGTTTGGTTGCGCCGGCGTCACCGTTGGTGTCACCTCCTGCGGTGTCGTCCTGGAAGGAGGTGAAGGTCACCGGGGCGGCGGCGGTGCCGTTGACCACCAAGGAGCCATCAACGGACAGGCTGCTGGTGTAGTGGAATTTCACCACGGTGCCGGGCTGAATAGTCAACGTCACACCTGGGGAAACCTTTCGCATCCCTTTGACGAGCACGACTTCTGGGCAGCTTGCCCCCCAGACTGTATCTTGTGAAATATCGGCAACCACCTGGCGGGGCACGGAGCAGTTGTCGGGGGCGGCGATGGTGGTGACGGTTGCTTTGGCGGGTGCGGCGTACTTGCCTTGGATGTCTTTGGCGAACACGGAGTAGGAGTATGTGGTCGAGGCGGTCAGGCCGGTGTTCGTGTAGGTGGTGGTAGTACCTGGCAGTTCGGTGACGAGCGTGCCATCCGTGATGCCGGCCGGTGCTGTGTTTCCGGCGGTTCGGCGGATCATGACCCCGGCGTGCCCGGCTGAAGAGGGGTTCGTCCAGGAAAGGACGGCGGCCGTGGGACCGGAGGCTACGGCGGTAACACCCGGCACCGGCGGAACGACAACGGGGGCGGCGATGGTGGTGACGGTTGCTTTGGCGGGTGCGGCGTACTTGCCTTGGGTGTCTTTGGCGAACACGGAGTAGGAGTATGTGGTCGAGGCGGTCAGGCCGGTGTTCGTGTAGGTGGTGGTAGTACCTGGCAGTTCGGTGACGAGCGTGCCATCCGTGATGCCGGCCGGTGCTGTGTTTCCGGCGGTTCGGCGGATCATGACCCCGGCGTGCCCGGCTGAAGAGGGGTTCGTCCAGGAAAGGACGGCGGCCGTGGGACCGGAGGCTACGGCGGTAACACCCGACACCGGCGGGACCGGAGCCGAACCCAAGGACCCGTTGAACCGATACATGAAGGCTGCCATGGCATCTCGATTGACCGTCGTCAGCGCCCTATACGACCTGGATCCATTCGCTTCTGTCCATCCGGTGCTGATCCCCATGGATGCCAGCCAGGCCATCTCTTTGTAGAACTGTTGTGTTGTAGTCACGTCGCCGAAGGGGGATGTCGCAGGCGCCGTGAAGGTTGGGCTTCCTGCTAAGCGGAATAGAAACGCTGCCATCGCGTCTCGGCTGACTGGCAGAAAAGAGCGGTACGTCTTGGAGCCGTTACTTTCTGTCCATCCCGTGCTGATCCCCATGGATGCCAGCCAGGCCATCTCCTTATAAAACTGCTGTGTAGTGGAGACGTCGGAAAAGGGCGAGCTGGAGGGAGGTGTGAACTCCGGGCTACCTTTCAACCGGTACATGAAAGCGGCCATCGCATCGCGATTTACCGGTTGCACTGGCCGATAGGTTCGCGTGCCATCCGCCTCTACCCAACCAGAGCTGATACCGCGCTCTGCAAGCCACTGAATTTCGCTGTGAAATTGGCTTTCTGCCGGCACATCCGCGAATGAAAAGTTCGATACGAACGGCTCGATGGGAGAGCTTTGAACCGCCGCTGTCCAGGCTGCTTGGCTGGACAATGCCTGCACAGGTAGAGCTGTTGTAAGAACCAAGAGTGTCACGGTCAAGAAGCCCGCAAACGCCACAGCTATCCGCCTAAATTTACATAACAAAACCACAGTGGTTTCCTCCCCCAGGGAGACCATTTACAGGCCTCCACCATGCACGCTATTGCGGATAACCACAGTGTAGGTACTAATTCAAGTCAAGAGAACTTTGTGGTGTAACATTTCGCACGGAGCCGACCTAGTTCTTTCACCTACGGAAGAAGGGGAGCACCGTGACGGCGAGTCGAGCTGTTTTAACGTGGTTTTATGGGTGCGGCTAACAGAGTCATCCTCGCACGGACGGAAGCAAGCTAAGGAGGTTTCCATTGTCGAGGAGACCGGCCGCAAATTTCATATGCGTTGTTATCGGCGTTCGGCCTACTCGGCAGCCGAGGCTTCCTCTTCTGCGGTGACGGTGAGATTTGAACTTTCCCAGAAGCACCGGCGGCAAAACAAAATCGTTGATCTGACGCGCTTTTTGGGTATCTGGGGATGATTGAGAATGTCTGCTGATAGCAATGAAATGCGCTCAAACGTGCTCACCTGGCATGGCCTCGCGGGGCTTATGGATGTTGCGCAGACGGAAGCTCGTGACCGTCGGGGCAGGTGCCCTGCCAGTCGTCGATCATCACTTCTCCGTTCGCGTTCTTTTCCCAGATGTGGCCCCAAGTAATCGTGCGTACACCTCCACACCGATTGCATTGTTGGTCCGCCCGTATCTCTGATTTCATGCCTGTACCGTAGCTTCAGGACGGGTACTTGTCACCGTCGGCGGCTCGCTGAAACCCGTGTATTAGGGATGCAGCGGGTTCGTTTCCGGCTTAAACCAAGGTTGAAATCCGCTGAGACTGATTCAGCGGGTTTCGGACCAGTAATTGCAAGGTGGCAGAGTGAACCCGTGTAACCCATATCACGGGACGAGCGTCAGACGAGTAACGCTTTCGTGGTTGAAGGCGAAGTAGCCTTCAAGGGTGGCCTGCGGCGTGGTGATGAATGTTGTCCCATCATCGTCGATGTCGAGATCAGGACCAGGGCCGAAGGACGCGAGTACGAAGTTGGTGGCGGCGCGGCCATTTGGCCGTCGGTCATGCAGCCGCAGCCGCAACAGCACACTCGCGGCGGTCCACGGCGCGAGCCTTCTTGCCCTCCGCGCCTGACTCTGCGTGGGTGCAATTCCCGTGAAACGTGGGTGCCGGTTCCTTTTTGGCGGCAGGCTTGGCTGGTGCTTTCTTGGGTGCCTTGCTGGTGCCGTTCGCTTCTGCCCCAAGCTCGGCGACGGCAGGTGCTTGGACATCCTTTGCAATCGATACAGCGGCTGCAGCTTCGTTAGCAAGTTCCTCGGACGGCACCTGGACCACTTCACCGGAGAGCTTGACGGGGGCCGCGGTGGTGGCCTTCCGGTCGGCGGGTGTGCGGCGTGCGGTCATGTTGTTCAGTCCTTAGTTTGTCGTTTCGTCGTTATGGTGGATGGACGAGATGACCAGTAAGAGACTCTTTCGCAGCAGTCCGAAGGAGGAAACGTGACCCGGAATGCCGGGAGGAAGGTTTTGCGAACCGTAGGCTAAGGTGCAGGTGGCGCGTGCGACCTGCTATCTCAGGAACCAACAGGGGGAACGCCTTGCCGCTAGCGGATGAACTGCACAACCATCTTTCTACCTTTGAGACGGCTCCTTTCCTCTTCGTTGGTAGCGGCATGTCACGGAGGTATATCCAGTCAGAGACCTGGGCCGGACTGCTTTCGCGGTTTGCTGCAAAGCTGGATAAGCCGTATGCCCAATATGCCTCTGCTGCTAATGGCGACTTCCCCGCCATCGCCACCGCCCTTGCAAATGATTTCCACCCACATTGGTTCGCGTCGGACGACTACGCTCCCATGAGAATCATCCATTCGGAGCCCCAGTATGTAAGTACGCCGCTGAAGATCGAGATTTCCGAGTACGTCAAGGATCTTATGCGCAACCTTCCCGGGGAAGGCCAGGAGTTTGACGAGCTTGAGTTGTTCAAGAAGTCAGTTATCCAGGGGATCATCACCACGAACTACGATCCGCTACTGGAGCACCTGTTCCCTGAGTTGGAAGTTTACGTGGGACAGGAAGATCTTCTTTTCAGTAACCCGGAAGGGGTTGGGGAGATCTACAAGATTCACGGTAGTTACACCAATCCTGACTCGCTGGTGCTGACACAACAGGACTACGAGAATTTTGGTGATCGCAATGCTTACTTGGCCGCGAAGCTTCTCACTATATTCGTGGAGCACCCGGTCGTCTTTCTCGGCTACTCTCTCTCCGACAAGAACGTTCGTGAGATCCTGATGAGCATTGCCAAGGTACTGACGAAGGACAACATCGGGCTTCTTCAGAACCGTCTTATCTTCGTTCAGTGGGAGGAGAACGCCACGGATGCACGGATAAACAAGACTGTTATCCCCATGGATACCCTGTCACTGCCCATCCTGGAAATCACCGTGTCTCAGTATGAGGACATTTTTATGGCTCTCTCCACGCTGAAGGAGCGGCTTCCCCTCAACCTCCTGCGCAGGGTCAAGAAGCAGGTGACCGAGCTGGTCCTGACGAGCGCTCCAAAAAACAAGACCTACGTGATGTCAATTGATGAGGCCTTCAAGAGCGACGAAGTCGACGTTGTGATCGGCATCGGTGTTCACGACAAACTGACCATGACAGGCCAAGGGATCGTAGGTCGGGATCGATACGATCTCCTCCGCGACATCATCAATCCGACTCTCCCTAGCGACGCTGAGTCGATGAAGCTAGTTGTCTCCCATGTCTTGCCAAAGAATCTCCCCGGGAAGACGAACACGCCCATCTACAAGTACTTGAGGTTATCCGGGTACCTAAAACCCGATGGAACACTAGCGTCCGAAAACGTTCCAACAAGGGTTCGATTACGGGTAAGCCAAGGCATGAAGTTCTTCGAGGTCACCCAACCACGGGAGCGGAGGCACTTTCAGGCGTGGGCGGACAGAGTCTCGAATTTTTCGGTCTTCCTGCAAGGAAACCATTGGTATGACGTGGCCCGGGTCCTGCCCTTCATGGACGTATCCAAGATAGACATGCAGGTGCTTCACGCCGCCCTGAAGAAAGAGTTAGATGCCCCGGGCTTCGTGATGTACACGGGGATAGCCAAAGCCATCTGCATCTACGACCTCCTGCTTCACAAAAAGGAAGTCGCCGCTTAGCGACGAGCTTGTGACCAACGCCCTGTTATCTGTGGACTCATCCTCACGAGGTTCGGGTCCGGAGGGCGATAGGGTAGTAGCTCTATCCGAACTGGATATCTGCAGTGTGTATTGGGCCACCCAACCTTGGGTCGTCCTGTAACGGCGCGGACTTCAGCATCCAGGCAACCGAGGCCGGGGAGTACGTATCAGCTGGTCCTAATCTGCAAAATCTGCAATCGGATCACTTCAACCTTACATAAGCTTCGTTATCGGCGTTTGAGAATGGCTGGGGGAGCAGCGTGAAAGGGGCGGTTTTACCGGCCGAACCGGCAGTCAGCAATTTCCTGTTCACCACCGTTGAAGGCGGCCGGATCCCGTACCGGCATTCCGGCAGTACACTCAGCCACTTCGACGGTGACCAGCAATAGCAGCACCACAGGCCCTGCCAGCCCCTCACCGGCGAGGTCGCGCCAACGTCCCTTCAACGGGACAGTTGACACTCCTCCTTGCGATGGACCTTGTCCTAGACCAGGGCGCAGCAGCAAAACCGGCTTCTCGACATTTGCTGCGGATTGCTGATCATCCTTGCCCCCGGGGCCGCCCCCCGATCCGTGTTCACTACGGCTCCTGCCGCCGGACTGATATCCCGCACTAACAGGGGCCCCTGCGGAGAGCGCGATTTTGATCGAGCCACGGTTCTGCGTGCCTGCTGTCACCGCCGATCGTGGTGCTGGAGCGCCCTGGTCGCTGCGCTACCCTCGTTCCAGAAATGTCCGCGCGGCATCCAGGGCGATTCTCCACCCCTCACTTGTCTCGAGTTGCTCCTCCAACGCTTCATGCGCGGGAAGCAGACCAAGTTGCCTTTCACGGACATACAGGGTGACGGAACCGGCGGCCTCATCGTCTATCCGGAATTCCACCAAAGCGGCACCCCGAAGCGGGCACCCGTCGGCGGCCAAGGGTTCCTAGCGGTAGACAGCACGGCGGCCCTCGACCGCGGAGACCTGACGCAGAAGGAATGAACCAAAGTTCACACCGTCCACAGCCCACAGGCGCGAGCTCCTCGACTCAGTCCTGGGCGGGTCCTTCGCAACTAGGTCTATAAACAGGGTTGGTTCGCGGATCAGTTGCCACACCCGGTCAGCACCTGCATCAATGGACACACAGGCATCCAGTGGGCCATTGTCGGTGCGCCGCGGCGACCGTATGGCCAGAACGGACGTCGATGCGTGGTCGGCGGCGGGAAGGAAGCGCAGGGAGCCGGGCCCAACGGTTTCGTCATGGCCGTCGCAGCTGATTCTTGGCCGGGAAAACGCTCGCGTGGAGCCTTCAGTAGTGCCTGATAACACAGGAACTCTCATCGCCGTCACGATGGCCGCTTACTCAACCACGGTACCGAAGAGATACCCGCACGGTGACGACCCCAAACCATCGGGAAAGCGGGCTGACCGGGCCTCCAGCGCCAACAACGAAGAATACGGTGCAGGCATGACCCCCGAACAGCATGGAACAGAAGCACCTGGGGAGCAGGAAGCTGCCCCCAGCTCAATCGTGGTCTGCCCGGACGGGCCCCTGATTGTTCGGGGTGACTTTGCGATCCTCACTCCATCCGGCGGCGCCGTGCCGCGGGACCGGAAAACAGTTGCGCTGAGCCGATGCGGAGCTTCGGCCATCAAGCCGTACTGCGACGGCACGCACAAGCTCATCAGGGTTCCGCACCGAACGCCCTGCCGGATAGCTCCACGGCCAGGCCATGCAGGCACTGTCGGAGGCCGACGCAGGCCATTGGCGGTGACAGTGGACAATAATTCGTCCGTTTCAGCACACGGGGTGAATGTGTCAATCTGATTCAGGACCAGCCTAACGTGAAAATGAAGTCTGTTTGCTTTGCTTTCAGGCTGCTGTCCGGGGTTCGAGGGTTACGGTATAGCCGAGGGCTTCGAGTTGGTGGATGGCACGGATCTGTGTTTGGGCGGGCCGTTGGCGGATGAAGTAGTCCGGTCCGGGATCGGTGTAGATTTCGCCGTTGGTCAGCATGTGCCAGATGGTCGTGAGCATCGAGTGTTGGATGGCGACAAGTGCTTTCATCGGACCGCGCCGTGATTTGATGCGCCGGTATTTCGCCCCGAGGTAGGTGCTTTGGGAGCGGGAGACCGATAGTGCGGCGGTGCCCAGGGCACGTTTGAGGTAACGGTTACCGGGTCTGGTGCCGGTGGGCTTGGCCTTTCCAGCGGATTCGTTGGCCCCGGGGGCGGTGCCGGCCCAGGAGACCAGGTGCCCGGAGGTGGCGAAAACGGCCATGTCGGCTCCTGTTTCGGCGATGATGACCTCGGCGATCCGGTTGCTGATGCCTGGGATGCCCGAGAGCAGTTCCCGGGCCGGAGCGTAAGGCGTCATGAGGGCTTCCAGTCTGGCTTCGACGCGTTCCAAGTCTGCGGTTTGGGCATCGATTCGGTCCAGAAAGAGCTTGGCCATGAAGGCGTGGTGGTCGTTGAATCGTCCGGTGAGTGCTTCGATTAGTTGGGGGATCTTGGTGCGCATCCTTGCCTTGGCCAGTGAGGCGAGCGTTTCCGGATCGTCTTCACCGCGGATCAGCGCCTCCAGCATGGCCCGGCCGGAAGCCCCGGTGATGTCGGTTGCGACTGAGGAGAGTTTGATGCCTGAGCCCTCCAGCATCTTCTCCAACCGCTGGATCTCCCGGGATCGTTCATCAGTGATCGCTGTTCGGGCACGGGTCAGATCACGGATCCGGCGGATATCGGCCGGCGGAACGAAACAGCTTCTTACCAGTCCGTGGGCGCCGAGCTGGGCCAGCCATGCGGCATCAGAGACGTCGGTCTTGCGTCCGGGCAGGTTTCTGGCATCGCGGGCATTGACCAGTTGCACGTTGAGCCCGGCTTCTTCAAGGATGAAGTAGAACTGACGCCAATAGTCGCCGGTGGCTTCGATCACGATCAGGCCGACCCGTTCTGTGAGGAGGTATTGGGCCAGTTCGTGCACCTGGTTGGTCATCGAGGTCCACGTCGTGGTCGTTTGTGTGATCTTCCCGCCGGTGGCAACACGCACACAGGCTTTGGCATCGCGCTTGGAGACATCAAGACCGGCGCATCGTTCGTAGAGGACATCCATGATTCGGCCCTTCCTGCCGCGATCGGATCGTTCGAACGTGTTCCGGACGAGAGGGCATGAAAGGCAGAAATCTAACGTTCGTGCTCAAAGGCAACAGTCCACGGTCCCCGCGGACAAGGGCCCTCCGCCACCAAGCTAATACGCGGGCTCGCAGGCACCATAGGAAAACCAGGGACGCATCCGGAACACGCTCCCAGTATCGGCCCGGCAGCATACGCCCGAAAGGGTCAAGCACTGCAGAAAGTTGAGGAACGCACCATTTTCCCCTTCCATGGAGGGACGCGGCAGCGGGCCTGGGGAGCTAATACGTTCCATACTGACATACGGCTATTAATGGGGCCTTGCGGCAAGGTATCCAGGGTCGGGGATCGTCAAGAGGCTTTGGGCGCACTCGAACTTTCGGGGTGGTGAGGGACCGATAGCTAAGGAATGAGAATGCCTTTCCCTTGGAGTCGGCCCTCTTCAAGTTCCTGATGCGCGCGGGACGCGTCTGATAGGGGGTATTGAGTGCTCACCAGGACCTTGAGCGCATTGCTCCCAGCAGCAGTGAAGACCTCCGAGGAGCGCCAGCGCCGCTCGACGGCGTTTTGTAGATGCGATGCCATGGAAGTCACCGTGAGAGTGATTGACTTAGCAGCTATCGTTCCTTGCAGGTCGACGGGAGGGACAGGACCCGAGCGTTGGCCGAACGACACCAAGGTGCCGCGAACGGTGAGCGAGGCAATTGACTCAGTAAAGGTCTCCTTACCGATGCAGTCGTATACAACATCGACCCCGCGTCCATCGGTAAGGTTGCGGACGTCCGTGTTGAAATCGGCGCGACGGAGGGTTTGATCTGCTCCGGCTTGAAGAGCAAGGGCTTCCCTTTGGTCCGTCGGCGCAGTAGTTATGACCCGGGTGCCTTTGGCCTTGAGCAGTTGTATCAGGAGCAAGCCCAATTCGTCTCCGTCTGTGTTGACCAGCGCCGTGTGATGGCCAGCGGCGGCAAACGAGGAATTTGTCAGATAGTGGGCAGTCAGCCCTTGGAAAGTCAGTGCGGCGGCGGTGACATCGTCGACGTCATCCGGTACTGGCAAAGCTCTTTCCGCGTCGACAAGGGCGTATTCCGCGTAGCAGCCGGTGCTTTCTGCCGTAGCTATGCGGTCGCCCTCCTTGAATTCCTCAGCCCCTTCGGCTGCTTCCACAACAGTGCCTGAGGCTTCCGTGCCGGGTATGTAGGGATAAGTGGCCTCGCGCGCGCCTCTGCGTTCAATGATGTCTCTGAAGTTGATTCCAGCAGCGGCCACCCGCACCAGCAACTGCCCCCGCTGAGGGACAGGGCGTGGGACCTTTAGGTAGCTTAAGACTTCGGGCCCGCCGACGCGGGTGGCAACGATTGCGTGGGGCATAGCGTCCTTGGTGTGAGTTCAGCCCAAGCCGGGCGAGCTTTCTAGACATTTTCCGATGAGCACGGGTATGGGATGCCGCACAAAAGATGACAAGGGTTACTTAGTTGTTTTCGGCCGCCTGCAGGTTCAACGCCACGTCGACGATCATGTCTTCCTGTCCCCCTACATAGCCGGCTTTGCCCACTTCCTGGAGGATCTGCCAGGCCGGCACTCCGTAGCGTTCTGCTGCCCGCTCTGCATGGATAAGGAATGAGGAATAGACCCCGGCGTAGCCTTGCATGATTGAAGCACGGTCCATGACTGGCATGCGGGTAATGATAGGTTTCACAATGTCTTCCGCAGCGGCCATCAGACCCTGGGTATCTACGCCCGTCGAGATATTGAGCCGGTCGAATGCTGCAGCAAGTACTTCCGTGGGCGAATTGCCTGCCCCTGCTCCCAGGGCAACAAGGGTGCCGTCGATCTGCCGCGCACCAGCGCGTACAGCGAAGACCGAATTGGCGACGCCGAAGCTCAGGTTTTGGTGGCCATGGAACCCTACCTGCGCATCGGCACCGAGTTCGGTCACCACGGCCGCGACCCGATCGGAGACATCCTCAAGAATTAGGGCGCCGGCTGAGTCGACGACGTAAACGCACTGACATCCGGAATCCGCCATGATGCGGGCCTGCTTGGCGAGTTCCTCGGGACTGGCGCGATGGGAGAGCATGAGGAACCCTACGGTTTCCATGCCTAAATCCCGTGCGTGGGAGAAATGTTGCGTGGAGATGTCCGCTTCGGTGCAGTGGGTCGCGATCCGCGCAACTGTTGCGCCGACGTCGTATGCCTGGTTGAGGTCGTGAATGGTGCCCAGGCCCGGAAGCATGAGCACGGCGATCCTGGCGCGTTTGGCTTCATCGACGGCGGCCTTGATGAGTTGAAGTTCCGGCGTCAGGGAAAACCCGTAGTTGAAGGACGAGCCACCCAGGCCGTCTCCATGGGTCACCTCGATCACTTCGACACGGGCATCGTCGAGTGCCCGGACTACGCTTCGTACGTGCGCTTCGGTGAATCGGTGACTCATTGCGTGTGAACCATCGCGCAGGGTGGTATCTGTCAGGCGGATGCTTGAACCGCTGTTTTCCGTAGGGGTCATGATTGGCTCCTGGTGTTCTCGGTGGAGGCGGTGACGAGCTCAGACTCGTCCATCTTCTCGGCAAGCAAGTCTGCAGTGCGGGTTGCTGCCGCAGTGATGATGTCCAGGTTGCCGGCATATTCGGGAAGGTAGTCCGCGGCACCTTTCACCTGGACCCACACGCCTACCCTGCCGGCACCGTTCCAGTCGTCGCGGGCGCTATCGAACTGTGGTTCGATACGCAGTTGGTATCCCGGAACGTATTCGCGTGTTTTTTCGACTGCCTCGTTGATCGCAGCCCGGATCCGCTCCTGGGTCGGGCCCGCTTCGGCCGCTGCTGCCGGTATGGCGCAGTAGATGGTGTTCCTCATGATCATGGGCGGTTCCACCGGGTTGATGATGATAATTGCCTTGCCCTGCTTGGCACCACCGACGACTTGGAGCGCCTCTGCGGTAGTTTCCGTGAACTCATCGACGTTGGCCCGTGTGCCGGGGCCAGCAGACTTCGACGCTATGGATGCCACGATTTCCGCATAATCCACTGGGACTACCGACGAGATTGCGGCGACGATCGGCGTCGTCGCTTGGCCGGCGCAGGTAATCATGTTGACGTTCATGGTGTCGGTGATGGATTCCAAATTAACTACCGGGGCGACGTAGGGTCCCACCGCGGCAGGGGTGAGGTCGATGGCCCGGATTCCCGCCTCCCGGTACTTCGGGGCATTCGCGGCGTGGGCTTTAGCGGAAGTACATTCGAACACGAAGTCTGGTTTGTCCTCCTGCGCCAGCAGCCACTCGACGCCTTCTGAAGAGACTGTCACGCCGAGGCGGGCTGCGCGGGCAAGGCCGTCAGAGTTGGGGTCGATGCCGATCATGTATTTGACTTCGACGTTTTTCGAGCGTCGCATGATCTTGAACATCAAGTCGGTCCCGATGTTGCCTGAACCGACAATTGCGGCGGTCTTCTTGGCCATGTGGGTTTCCTTTGATTGGTAGCCGTCGTTATGCGTGGGCTAGGTGAAGTGGATTGTCAGGGATCCAAGGTCGCCGAAGTCTGCGGTCGCGCTGCTGTCAGCAACCACCGGAAAGGCCTTGGTGAATGACCCCGGGAGGACAAGGTTTCCGGCTTCCAAGGCAACGCCTTGTTCTCCCAAAATGTTGGCCAACCAAACCAGCGCCAGGATCGGATCACCCATGACAGCCTGGCCAGTACCGGTTTCGACCGGATGGTCGTCAATGCGCAGGGTGCATTCGACCTGTTTGAGTTCGTCGACGCGGATATCCAGCGGCGTCCGGCCAACTGCGATGGCGCCGCAGGAAGCATTATCCGCCACGGTGTCCACCAATCGGATATCCCATTCAGCGATGCGTGAATCGATGATTTCGATCGCAGGGTAGACGGCTTCCACGGCATCAACTGCTTGCTGGTAGGTGACACCGGGGCCCTGGAGTGCCTCTTTGAGCAGGAAGGCAAACTCTGGTTCAACTTTTGGAGAGATGAAACTGTCGCTGGGGATTTGTGCTCCGTCGTGATGGACCATGTCTTCGAAGAAGAAGCCGAAGTCGGGCGAGTCGACGCCAAGTTGTGCTTGCATGGCTTGGGAGGTCAAGCCGACTTTCCTCCCGGCGAGAATCCGACCGGCTGCCTGGTGTTGCTTCAATTGGTCGGCCTGAACCTCGTACGCATCCTGGGTGGTCATGGAGGCCAGCCGGTCACGCAGGGGTGGCACAGGGGCTCGGGTAACTGTGGCGGTGAGCAGCTCCTGGGCGAAGCCCTGCAGGACCTCTTCCCGCCGCTGCCCGGTCTTGATGGTTGTATGCATTGTTGTTCCTATCAGCCGGTGAAGACTTGCCGGTTTGTCGTTGTTGGCAGCTGGAGGTTCCATGGACGGTCCTCGACTGGCTTATCTATGGCCCGTGGGGCTCAATGCCGGCGTGGATTTGTTGTGCTGCTGCGATTCCCTGTCCCATTGGGCTGCTGCAGTGCCCTCTTCTCTCAGCACGGTTTTCCGCACTTTGCCGTTTTCGGTTTTCGGGAGGTCCTGAACGATGCGTATGAAGCGCGGGATCGCGTACTTCGCAAGCCGAGGCTCGCAAAAGGCTTCGATGTCGCTGAACTCCAGGGGTTCCTTGGTGACGATTGCAGCCATGACTTCGTCTTCACCGAGTTCGGAGTCCACGGCGAAGACTGCGGCTTCGCTGATCAGAGGGTGTTCGAGAAGGACGTGTTCTACTTCGGCTGAGGATATGTTCTCGCCCCTGCGGCGGATGACGTCCTTGATCCTGTCCACGAACCGCACCCAGCCGTCTGCTTCCACCACAACGCGGTCCCCGGTGTGAAACCAGAGGTCCTTCCAGGCCGCGACGGTGGCTTCGGGCATCCGATAGTAGCCAGTGGCGAAGGCATGGGGTTGGTCGCTGCGCAAGAGAAGCTCACCTGGTTGTCCGGCGGGAACTTCCAGCCCGTACTCGTCGACGACGCGGGCACTGAAACCGGGCTGCACTTTTCCCATAAAGCCGGGCCTTTGCTCGCTCCGGCTGGAGGCCACGATTGAGTTGGTTTCGGTTGAACCGTAGCCGTCCATCAGGGTAATCCCGAACCGATCGCGGAAAGAAGCCAACAACCCGGCAGGTGTTGCCGGAGCGAGCGCGGCGACCACTCCGTGCGCCCGGTCCAGTGGAGTGGGTGGTTTGCTGGCGAGGATGCTCACCATTGCGCCGAGCAGATACGTGAATGTCGCGCCTGCACTGTGAACATCCGACCAGAACCGCGAGGCCGAGAAGCGAGGTCCCAGGACGTATTCAGCGCCGCTGACCAGTGCTTGGCTGAAAGCATTAAGGGCATTCGTGTGGAAAAGCGGCAAGCAGGTGTAGAGCACGTCCTTGTCTGTAAGCTCAAGCTGCTGGGATACGTTGACGCCCCACCAGTAGAACTGGCCCTGCGGGCATTGAACACCCTTGGACACTCCGGTGGTACCGGATGTGTACAGGATTGCGGCAGTGTCGGCCGGAAGCACGGGTACAGGCTCGGCTCGCGAATCCGGCTGGGGAAGACCAGTTACGGGGTACCGGCTGCCGAGACTGGGATCCGGCTCATCCAGAAGCCAGATCTGTCGCAATGATGAAAGCTCCGGAATGCGGTCCACATGCTCAAGCAGTGCACTCTCCGTGACGAGAAGCGACGACTCGGAGTTGGCAAGAATGTGGTGAAGCTGCTCGCCGCGGGCGGCTGTATTGATGGGAACAGCTATGGCGCCCACCCATGCGCACCCCAGGATGAGGTCCAGGAGTTCCACCCGGTTAGAGGACATCAACGCCACACGGTCACCGGGACGGATGCCGTGATTCACCAGAACTCCTCCGGCCAGCGCAATGGCTTCCAGCATTTGCTGACCGTCACGGCGCAGGGATCCGCAGCGCAGCAGCGGTGCGTTGGGGCGCTCTATTGCCCGGTTTATCAGCAGGCCGGGGACTGTCATCGAGGCAGGCCCCGAACCTGCGCGGTAGGTATCGTCGAACATGGTACTCCTAGACTTCAGTTCTCTGAAAAGGTACGTAGCCCGCAAGGGCGGTTTCTTGGCTGGCAGTGTTAGTGAGACTGATTCGGTCGCCTGCTTCCACTGTTCCCCCTTGAATCCGGGCAATGAAGTGGAGGTCCTCGAGGCACGCTACGGTGGCTGTTTGCTGCCCGCTCGAAAGCAGGGTGACAGATTCCACCAGCCCGGAGTCGACCTCGTCATCAATGAATGATGACTCGAAGCATGTGGAGCAGATGAGGCGGAACGGGAAGTATGCCGCCCGGCAATTGACGCATCTTTGAAAAACAGCACTCATTCAGAAGCCTCCAAGACTGCTAGGTTTGCGCACGCACCGTAGCGGTACAGCACCATGCCGTAGCCGCTTACTGCGGCCAGTTTCGCTTGCACCTGCCGGTCGCCCCCTTGTCCCCGCAGTTGCCTTACGGCCTCCACGAGGCCATGCATGCCGCCAGCAGATCCTGCCTGCCCAGCGGAGAGCTGCCCTCCAGAGGTATTGATGGCCAGTTCCCGGGGCTGAATCCGGGACCTGATGAATTCCGGGATGTCCGCGTTCTCTCCGACCGCTCCCATGTCCACGAGCTGGGCGACCACCATTGCCGGATAGTCGTCGTAGACACTTATGAGGTCCACATCCTCCGGGGACACGCCCGCTCTTTCCCATGCCAAGGGTGCGCAAGACCGCAAGCCGGTGACCAGGCCATCGCCCGCCTGGTTGTCCGAATTGTAGGAAGCGGTGGTCGAAAGAATCTTCGCCCTACGCTGTCCGGTTGCCCTCTCGTCCGCAACCACCACAACGGCGTCGGCACCTGTAACAGGGGGAACACAGTCGAAGCGGCCCAGGGGTTCGGCAACCAAAGGAGCGGCAAGGTACTCCTCAAGTGTCAAAGGTGCGCGGTACACCGCCCCTGGGTTCAGGCCCGCCCATTCCCGCTGGGCCACTGCAATGCGTCCGTAGTCCTCCCGGGCCAGTCCAAACTTCTCCATCTGGCGGGTAGTCAGCATGGCAAAAAGCGCGTTGGGACCTGACATCGGCAACGGGGTCAAATGGTCAGCCGTGGCCCGGTTGTACTTCGCAACGAGGTTGGCGAAGGCACCATGGTCCATGAGATCGCCCGCAGCGAGTACAACGACCGAGGCGTCGCCTGCTTCGATGGCGTGGACTGCGTGCTGCAGCATGTTCCCGGCGCTGGCACCACCGTTGGTATCTTGCATGAGCCACGTCAGCTTCAGACCCATCCTCCATGCGAGGTCGATAGCGTGGTCTGGGTCCAAGGTGAAGCTTGATACCGCGAAACCGTCGACGTCGTTGGGGGAAAGCCCGGCATCTTTGAGCGCGCGGCTCACCGCGTCAACGAGTGTGCCCGATGTTGTGGTCCCCAGTCGTGGATGCCGCGTATACGGAGATTCGCCGGCGCCGATGATGGATACTGCCATGTCTGGTTCTCTTCTGTTCAGTTGGGGTGGAGCCCACGGAGTGCCACAGTGGGGGCTCCGGCAGGTATGGACGAGGCTAGCGGCGGCCGACTCTAATGTCGTCGATGTGCTTTTGGGTATCCGTAGGGGATGTTCGGTGCTGGCCTACATTCCGGGAAAAGGCCAACGCAATCAGTGTGATGGCAGCGAGGCCGATCGCGTACAGGGCAACCGGCGTTGAGCTGTTGTAGGTCAACAGGAGTGCGGTAGCGATGAATGGTGCCAGTCCGCCGGCAAAAACAGCTGCTACTTCGTGTCCCAGTGCCATTCCTGAATAGCGCACTTCGGGGCTGAACAGTTCGTGGAAGAAGGCGGGCTGGGCCCCGATCATCGCGGCGTGGCAAATTCCGTTTCCGATGAAATAGGCGAGAACAATAAGGCCTGGCGAGTTCGAGTCGATGAGCCAGAAGAAGGGGAAGGCCATGAGTGCCAGGGCGGTGGCCCCAATTGCGTAGACTTTTCGGCGGCCGATCTTGTCGGATAGATGCCCAAAGAAAACAATGGTGCAGAATGCAAACAGCATCGAGAGCATGACGCCCAACAGCAGTGTTCCCCGTTCGACTCCCACATGCACACCGTAAACAAGTGAGAATGACAGCAGCAGGTAGGAGCCGCCGTTTTCTGCCATCCGGAGCCCCATGGCGACCAGGATCTCCTTGGGGTGCGTCCGCAGTGCCGCCAGTACTGGCAACGCGGCCCGTTCGCCGTCGTTCTTGACCTGCTCGAATTCTTTGGTCTCCGGCAAGCGGAACCGGATGTACATTCCCACGCCGAACAACAGGATGCTCAAGAGGAACGGCAAACGCCAGCCCCACGCCAAGAATTGTTCCTCTGGAAGTAGCTGGGCGAGATAGAAAGCCGCCGAGGCGAGGACAAACCCGAGGGTAACGCCGCCCTGGCTGAAGGCCGAAAACAAGCCGCGGCGCTTATCCGATGAGTTTTCGCTGATGATCAGAACGCCGCCGCCCCACTCACCGCCGGCAGCGATGCCTTGAAGAACACGCAGAACGACCAGCAAGATAGGTGCCCAGATGCCTACCTGCTGGAACGTGGGCAGCAGGCCCATCAGGAAGGTGGCGATACCCATGATGGTCAGGGTCAACACCAGGGCCGTTTTCCGGCTCACCCGGTCACCGATGTGACCGAAGAGAATCCCGCCAAAAGGACGGGCAGCGAACCCAACCGCGAAGCCTACGAAGGCTCCCAAAGTACCAACAAGCGGGTCAGTGCCGGCCGGGAAGAACAGTTTTCCGAATACGATGGCAGCCGCCGTCGCATAGAGGAAGAAGTCGTACCATTCGAGCGAATTCCCGATGAGGGATGCAACGATATAGCGCTTAATTCCATGGCTTTTGGCGTCGCTGGCGCCTGGGGCTTTTTGTGACATGAGCGTCTCCTGGGAAAAAGGGGGGGTAAGGGGTGAAGATCCACGACATCGGGGATCTTCGGGTCAGCCATCAAGCACTGGCCGGTGTTTCGTTGAAGGTCCGGATGTCAGCGTCGACGTCCATCCCGAGAAATTTTTGTGCGTTACTGCTCAGGATTTGACTCTGTTGTTCTCGAGTCAAGAAGGCAGACTTTCTGATGAGGTTTCCCGCGGGCCTTTCGCCCAAGGGATAGGGGAAATCTGATCCCAGCATGATGTGCTCGCTTCCCATGACGTCGGTAAGCAGCCGCAAAGAGGCGTCATTGAAAACTACTGAGTCCACGCTGAACCGGTTCAGGTAGTGCGATGGGGGGAACTCGGAGGTGGCGATGAGGTCCGGGCGCTGGTGCCAGGCATTGTCCATGCGCCCTACCCAGTAGGGAAAAGAGCCACCGCCGTGTGCAAAGCACAGGCGTAGGTGGGGGGGCAGTCTGTCAAAGCCCCCTCCGAGGATGAGCGACAGTATGGACAGGTGTGTTTCCCCGGGCATGCCCACTAACCAGCGTGCCATCCACCGATCGAGCCGGGGTGAAGTGGGCATGTCCCAAGGGTGCACAAAAACGGCGGCGTTCCGGTCTGCGCAGTGTTGCAGGAAGGTGATGATGCCTTCATCGTCCAGGTCGCGGTCGCCCACGTGGTTGCCGATTTCAACGCCCACGTGGCCGTTCTCCAGTGACCGGTCAAGTTCACGGCACGCAGCATCCGTGTCCTGCAGCGGCACCTGACAGAAAGGGATGAGGCGTTGGGGTGCTGGATCACAGACCTCCAACGCCAGATCATTGAAGATCCGGCTCACTTTGACCGCTTCTTTTGGATCGCGGGCGTAGGAGAAGAACACAGGGGTAGGTGAGACAACCTGTACGTCCACCCCGTCCGCATCCATGGCGGCGAGCCGCTCTTCGGCGGCCCAGGCGTTCGAGCGGAGGGGCCGGAATTCAGCGGAGCCCAGCATGAGCATCGCTTCCCGTTCCGAATCGCTGCGGAGCCACGGCCAGGGCCCGTTTGCGCCAGTTTCCTGGGCAAGGTCGGGCCACCCGTTCGGCACGTAGTGGGTGTGGATGTCGATGGTTGGTGAAAGGTTGGTCACAGGGATCTTTTCCTTAGATGCGTTTTCCGGAGGGGTTGCTTAGCCCCGGCCGGGGTGGACAGCCCCGCAGTTCTTGCACGTGCGCGCGGAAGCGTCGCTGGCGTAGAACTGTTCGAATACGGGCGGCAGGTCTTCCACGATGTCCCGGACCTGGAGTTCGACCTCATGGATGAGGTCGGAACACTCAAGGCAGTACCACTGGAACTTCTCCGTGGTTCCTTCCTCCCGGATGCGCTCGATCACGATGCCGATGGAGCCGGCTTCGGGTCGCTGGGGTGAGTGGGGGATGTTGCCCGAGAGCAGCCACATCTCACCCTCCCGGACGTCTACCCGCTTGATGCCTTCGTCAGTGACGACGTTGACGTGCATGTTGCCCTTTACCTGGTAGAACCACTCCTCGTAGGGATCGACGTGGAAATCGGTGCGCTGGTTGGGGCCGCCGACCACCTGGACGATGAAGTCATCGACCTGGGTCCACATTGCTTTGTTGTTTACCGGCGGCTTCAATGAGGCCTCGTTTTCGGCCAGCCACTGCTGGAAGTTGAAAACGGGAAGGATGCTTGTTTTGTTGGTGCTTGTGGTCATTGTCCTGCTCCTTGTTGTTCCAGTTGTTGTGTCGGTGTTTTCGGCGGTTGCCTCCTGTGGGCTATCGCCTGGATTTCGATAAGAAGGTGTGGATGTGGAAGCTGGTGGACGGCGACGGTGGTGCGGGCCGGACCGTCCTCGTCGAAATAATGTCCGTACACTTCGTTGTAACCGCCAAAGTCATTCATGTTGACGAGGAAAGCAGTGACTTGAACGACGTCGTCGAGAGAGGCGCCGACGCTCTGGAGAATGCGTCCAATGTTCTCGATGACCGCTTGGGTCTGCGCACGAATGTCGAGGTTCGTGGTGCCCAGTTCGTCTGCTTCAACACCAACGAAGGTGTTGTCCGGTCGCCTGCTGCTTGTCCCGGAAACGTAGATCACGTCACCGGCAGTCTTGACGTGGGGAAAGCGGCCACGGGGCTTTGCCATGTCCCCTATGAGTTTCGCCCCGCTCATGAGTCAGCTCCTGCCGTCTCCAGTTCAACGCTGCCGATGCCGGCGACGATGGCCGTGATGGTGGACCCTGGTGAGAGTGGAACGGCAGCAGTTGCTGCGCCTGCCAGCAGTACTGCACCGGCAGGGAGCCCGGCTCCGTGGCGGCGGTACATCCGGGCAAACTCCCGCAGTGCGTTTAGGGGGTCACCGAGGATAGCCGAAGTGGTGCCTGTTTCGGTGATGGATCCGTCAACAAGCAGTGTTACCGTCCGACCGGCAAGATCGTCCGTAAAGGTAGTCCACTCGCCCAGGACGTAGCGACTGGCCGAAGTATTGTCAGCAACGACGTCAGCGAGACTGAACGAGAAGTTGAGATAACGCGAATCGATGATCTCAAGCGCGGGTGCCACTGCGTCTACGCTTGCAATGATCTGCTCCTCCGATGCATCTGGCGGAACGGCCTGGCCGAAGCGGAAGGCGACTTCGGGTTCAACGCGCGGGTGAACGGACCCGTCAAGCCGAAGCCGGTCGCCGTTGTGCACTTCCATGGTCGAGGTGAGGAATCCAACGATCACTTCCTTCACACCCATCTGCGCCATCTTCGCCTCGCTGGTGAACCCCAGCTTCGCGCCTGTAAGGTGCTCTCCCCGTGCCAGGCGAAGGTCCCGCAATTCGGCCTGTACCTCGTAGGCAACTTCAAGCGACAGCACATCGCCGAATTGTTTTATGGCGATGCCTTTACGTTCGGCCTGATCGAGTCTGCGCGCAATCTCGCTGATTGGTGGGGCTGGGTGGGTTGCGTTCATCGTGTTGCCTCGCTCAGGTTTACGCACACGTTGGTGGGTTGGGTATAAAAGTGGAGGGAGTGGGTTCCGCCTTCGCGGCCGATACCGGACAGCCCGGCTCCGCCGAAGGGTGAGCGCAGGTCGCGTAGGAACCAGGTGTTGACCCATGCAATTCCGGTGTTCATACGGCCAGCAACCCGGTGTCCTCTCTCCAGATTGGTGGTCCAAACAGCAGCAGCCAGGCCGTACTTCGTGTCGTTGGCCAAGCGCACGGCCTCTTCTTCGTCGTCAAAGGGAATCAGGCCTGCGACAGGGCCGAAGACTTCTTCGCGCATCACGGGTGCGTCGTGGCTGAGCCCGGTCCAGAGCGTCGGTTCAATCCAAGCGCCACCACTGAGTTCGTGGCCCAGATTCGGGATTCCACCACCCACGATCGCCTCACCGCCTAGCTGCTTAGCGCGTTCGAGGTATGAAAGAACTTTCTGCCTGTGAGTAAGGGAGATCAGTGGTCCGGTGGTGGTCCGGGGATCCATGGGCTGACCTAGCGTCAAGCCTCTGGCGCGCTCAGAAAGTCCAGCTACGACATCATCAAAGATGGGACGCTGGATGTAGACCCGCTCGGTGCAGAGACAGACTTGCCCGGTGTTGGTGAAGATTGACCGGGTGAGCCCGTCCACAGCAGCTTCGAGGTCCGCGTCTGCGAAAACGAGTGCAGCATTCTTACCGCCGAGTTCAAAAGAGACCGGGCGGACGTTGGACGCTGCCGCGTGCATGATGGCTGAGCCGGTGGATGACTCCCCTGTAAAAGTGATTCCGTCGATGCCTTCATGCGTGGTGAGGAATTCGCCAGCCGATCCTGGACCAAAGCCGTGGACCAGGTTGAACACGCCATCGGGTACGCCGGCCTCGGCCATGATCTCAGCCAGGAGGGTCGCGGACGACGGCGTTTCCTCCGATGGCTTGACGATCACCACATTGCCGCAGGCGATTGCGGGAGCCACTTTCCAGGTCAACAGCAACAGAGGCAGGTTCCACGGCACTACTACGGCGACTACGCCCAGCGGGCGGCGCAAAGCGTAGTTCAGGGCCCGTCGGCCGTCGGGAAGTTCGGTGAGGAAGGAGTCCAGGCCTTCGGCGGCGATGATATCTGCAAACGCGCGGAAGTTGGCTGCTGCACGGGCTACGTCGAGGTCCCTGGCGAGTGCTTCCGGTTTGCCGGTATCGGCGATTTCGGCGGCGAGCAGATCGTCGAATCGTGCTTCGATGCGATCCGCGATACGCCGCAGCAGGGCTGCGCGTTCATTGACGGTGGAACTCCCCCAGCGGCCTTGAAGTGCGCTCCGACCGGCCTTGACCGCCATGTCAATAGTGCCGCGGTCGGCCTCGGCAACGTGGGCGACAACGCTGCCATCAACGGGGCTGATCTTTTCAAATGTCTTGCCGGCGGCGTCAAGGAAGGCTCCGCCGACGAAGTTGCGCAGAGTAGGAATCGCCATGATGGGTGCTTCTCCCGGTTCGTCGGTGTGGGTTGTATCACCAGTCTGCTGGACCCAAACCATGTCCGTCGAATGCCTTTTCGGGTGCAAGCCATGTCCATATGGGCATATCATCATCGGCATGGACATCAGAACCTTGCTGAATGGCCCTCTGAAGATCCGTCATCTGGTGTTGGTCTTAGCTATCGCCGATCACGGGACAATCGTCAGCGCGGCCAGGCACCTGTACATCACGCAGCCCGCGGTCAGCCGCGGTTTGCGCGAAGTTGAAGATGCCCTCGGGGCGCCTCTTTTTGAAAGGGGCGCCCGCGGGGTCCGCCCCACGCCATTTGCCGAAGTCTTCATCAGTCACGCACGGGCAGTGGTCGGTCACCTCCAGCAAGCGACCCAGCACATAGCAGAGCTGGCGGACGCCAGTGCCGGTTCAGTGACCATCGGCACGTATGTCGCCGGAGGCAACCTGCTGCTGCCCAAAGCGATTGCGCGGCTAAAGCAACAAAGGCCACATGTCAGCGTCCACGTCCACGAAGCAACTCCTGATCGATTGACCAACGGACTGGTTGCGGGAGAAATCGACATAGTCGTTGGGCGCCTTACCCCGCATCCTGACGTTCCTGAATTGCAGCAGGCGGCCCTGTACCACGAGCCCTTCGAGGTCGTGGCAAGACATGGTCATCCTGTTTTTGAGCGGGGCGAAACCGCCTTGAACCAATTACGGAACTACCCGTGGGTCATGCCGGTAGCGCAGACGGCACTGCGCGGGGAACTCGAGACCGCCTTTGCCCGTGAACGCCTGGAACTTCCCGAACAACAGGTGGATTGCTCCTCTACCATGACGCTTCGTGCCATCGTCGCCGAAACGGACTTTCTTGCGCTCCAGCCGCGCACTATCGGCACCGCCGATCCCCTGCTTCGCATTGTCGGAGCGAGAATCAAAGGCATCAGTCAAACGGTTGGCGTGACCACCTTGCAGGACAGGCTGCCGAGCCCGGCAGTGGTGTTGATGCTGCGCTGTTTTGAACAAGTAGCTGTCGAAATCCGGAAGACCCTTTCGGCTTCCTGATGGCGGGCTCATCCGCAGCTATGCCTTATTCAGGTTCCCTGACTGAAATAGGCATTAGCCAGACGAGCCCGTCGCAGGCAGCATTTTCGTATAGAGCTTCCAGTTACCAGAACCAGAGGTACCAATCAGATGCGTGTTTTTGAAAAAGTGGCCGAAACGCTGATAGGGCTTGGTGTCCGCCAAGTTTTTGGTGTTGTCGGCAGCGGCAACTATGACGTGACCAAGGCCCTCATTGCTGGCGGCGCCACGTACGTGGCGGCGCGTCACGAGGGTGGAGCCGCGTCTATGGCGGACGCCTTTGGACGAGTGGGCAGCTCAGTCCCTGTTATCTCCTTGCACCAGGGATGCGGGCTGACTAATGCCATCACCGGCGTCGCGGAAGCTGCGAAATCCGGCACACCAATGCTGATTCTTGCCGCAGAAGTTGCGTCTTCGGCCATTCATTCCAATTTCCGCATCGAGCAGAGCAATCTGGTCGAATCCGTTGGAGCCGCCAGCTTCCGCATCTCGAGGGAGACTGCCGCCCGGGACGTTGCCCTTGCCTACAGGACGGCAGTAACGCGCCGCATTCCTGTGCTGATCAATCTCCCCTTGGACATCCAAAACTCCGAAACCACCGAAGAGTATGGTGCCTCAGTTGCCAGCGGGGCCGCCCTTTCAACGGTGGCCGCACCAGTTGCCGAAGACATCAGTCACCTGGCCGACCTCATCGAGCGGTCGTATCGTCCCGTCATCATCGCCGGCCGCGGAGGGCGCGGTGCCGGACCTCAACTCCGCGATCTTGCGGAAGTTTCGGGAGCCCTTTTGGCAACCTCGGCGGTCGCCCGCGGGCTGTTCAATGACGATCCGTTCTATCTGGACATTTCCGGTGGCTTCAGTACACCGCTGGCGGCTCGTACCATCCAGGACTCCGACCTCATCATCTCCTTTGGTTCTGCGTTGAACATGTGGACCATGCGGCACGGCGAACTCATTGGCCCCGCCACCACTGTGGTGCAGGTAGACGTTGATCCACTGGCACCCGGCAAGCACCGGCCCGTAGACTTCGGCGTCTTGGGCGACGCAGGGCTTACGGCAGCAGCAACCGCCAGCGAGCTCCGCAGCCGCGGTTTCTCCCGTGTTGGCTACCGTACCGAAGAGATCGCACAAGCCATCAAGTCCGAAGGCCGATGGCAGGACGTCCCTTACGAGGACCTGGGCGATGGAGAACGCATCGATCCCCGGACCCTCACCATTGCTTTGGACGGGATGCTCGACAAGGAAAGGGTAGTGGCCGTCGATTCGGGCAACTTCCTCGGATATCCCAGCGCCTTCCTTGATATTCCTGACGAGAACGGGCTCGTCTTCAGCCAGGCCTTCCAATGTGTGGGTCTCGGTCTGGCCAGTGCAATCGGGGCAGCATACGCACAGCCCGACAGGCTCCCGGTCCTCGGCACCGGTGACGGCGGCGCCCTGATGGCGGCGGCGGAGATGGAGTCCGTTGTGAGGCTGGGTATCCCGCTGGTGGTCATCGTCTACAACGACTCTGCTTACGGAGCGGAAGTACACCACTTCGGCGAGGACGATGACGCCCTGGGGCTTATTACTTTTCCCGACACCGACTTCGCAGCCATCGCGCGCGGTTACGGCTTTGCAGCTCAGACCGTGCGGAATCCCGAAGATTTGGAGCCGGTGCGTGAGTGGCTCGACGGAGGCCGTGACAAGCCGCTCCTCATCGATGCAAAGACCGTCAGCTTCGCGTCCTGGTGGCTTGAGGAAGCATTCAAGGGCCACTAATGCCAGTAAGGCCAGCAAGGAAGGACCCCACATTGACCACGCAGGCATCACGCATATGACCAATATAAAGCCAACGCCGGATGTGCTGGCCAACCTGATTGAAGGCCTTACCCACGGGAGCATCCGCGTCATCGACCTGACAACGCCCTTGACCCCTGAGACTCCTGCCCTGCGCCTGCCGGCGCCGCTGTCCAATGTCATTGATCTCAGTCTCGAAGAGGTCGCTGCATACGACGAACGCGGACCAATGTGGGCGCACAACAACATTCATGTGGGGGAACATTTTGGCACTCACGTTGACGCGCCCATCCACTGGATCAGCGGGAGGGAAGGACGGGACATTTCACAACTGCCACCCGAAAAACTCGTCGGCCCCGCCGTTCTGATCGATGCGTCGGCTGAAGCCGCTGCAGACCCTGATTTCCTGCTTGAGGTCCGCCACATCGAGTCTTGGGAAGCCCGGTACGGCAAGTTGCCCAAGGGTGCGTGGTTGCTTTACCGCACAGGATGGGATGCTTTCGGAGACAACGAAGCTCTCTTCCTCAATGCTGATGGGTCGGGTCCGCATACACCCGGCGTCTCTGCAGAGTGCGCGCGCTGGCTCGCTGAGGAGACCGACATTGCCGGCTTTGGTGTCGAAACCGTTGGGATCGACGCCGGTGCAGGCTTCAGCTTGGAGCCGCCTTTCCCCATGCATCATTTCCTTCTCGGAAACGACAAATACGGGGTTACATCCCTGAAAAACCTCCACCAATTACCGGCAGCAGGCGCTTTCATCGTCGTCACGCCCTTACCCATCGTGGGCGGAACGGCCAGTCCAGCGCGCGTTCTGGCGTTCGTTGAAGAGTCCGGGTCCGGATCCACTGCCACGGACAGCCCAATCGAAGGAGAGTGATCTCTTGATCCATGCGGAAGGCACCGGCGGGCTCCATGACAGGGCAATTCGATGATGCAGTATCCAGCATCTGAGTGGCACCGATTGGACGGAGTCCCCATAGAGATAAGGCAGCGGGGAGCGTTGGTCCGCGCGGGAACGGTGGAAGCCGTAATGCCCGATTCAAGCATGATCTGGGTGGCAGCGGACGGGCCTTACGGGCGTGAATTGTTCCTGGCCGCGGACAACTACGAGGTTTGGCTCGAACCGGGCCAGCTCGTCGGCGAGCTTCGATACCGAATGACCGATGACAATCTTTACCCGCCCAGAAGGCGAGAACGCCCCGGCGTGTCGACCACACCGTTCAAGGTTACGTAATGGGTGCGCGAGCCCGAGAGATACCCTCGGGCTGAAGCAGGTTTACCTGCGACGGCCCTTTCGTCCCTCAGTGCTGGCTCGCCCCGGCTACGACCCGAACCTGTTGTGCAGCAAGCCCCTAGGAGGCTGTACATACAGCGTTTCTTGCCCGCGCTTTCCCCCTGCACAATTTCCACCCGCCTTGTCATGGATGGGCGCCATTGCGTCCGTGCTGACTTTGCTGAGTGATCCCAACCATGACCACGGAGGACAACCATGACCGAACGCAATATCAACGCCCTCGCAGAGAAATTGAAGGCTCTGCATGAGGCACCGGAAATCCTGAGTGTAGTCAACGTATGGGACGCCATCAGCGCCTCGACCGTTGCAGCCCTTCCTGAGACGAAAGCCATTGCAACCGCCGGGCACTCGATTGCAGCGGCGTATGGCTACGCCGATGGAACCATGCCCCTGGATGTCGCGCTGGATGGCGTGAAAAGGATCGTCAACGCGGTTGAACTTCCGGTCACCGCAGACCTCGACGACGGCTATGAAGACCCAGCCGAAACCATCCGCCGGGCGATTGGCGTCGGCGTCGTGGGCGCCAACGTTGAAGACCGTTTGCGTCCTTTCCATGAAGCTGTCGCCCGGGTGAAGGCGATCATCGACGCCGCGAACGGCGAAGGCATCCCGTTCCAGCTGAACGCACGCACCGACGCCATCGCGAAGGGCGGGGACCGCCCGATCAAGGACAGTGTCGAGGACGCCATTGCCCGGGGTCGCGCCTTCCTGGATGCAGGAGCAGCGTTGGTCTTCGTCCCTGGTGCCCTGACACTCGACGTCATTGAGCCGCTCGTCGCAGGCCTCGGACACGGCAAATTGTCCGTGATCGGCGCCCCCGGAGCGCTTACCGCGGCGGAACTCCAGGAACTGGGTGTTGCGCGTGTTTCCTACGGTCCCTTTCCCCAGCGGGTCGCCTTGCGCGCCCTTCAGGATCTCGCCGCAGGTCTCTACGGTTCCGGCATCATCCCCCAGGACACCCCGGCCCTGAACTAAACGAAACCAACCGTTACTGCATCAGGGCGGGACCGGTCAGGGGCCGGATCGCATCTCGAAAGATGCCGTTCCTCACGCAAGGGACAGGCGTCCACTCCACCGGAAAGCTAAACGGCCTTCATCTGCATCTGTCCACCCCCGGGGCGATATCTCGCGACGCAACCCAGGTCGGCCAGCATGCCCCTCTTCAGCATGACCTATTCCATACACGCCGTACCAAGCGATATCGGTCAGTTCCCGCTTGTGGCTGGCGGCATTGCACTCCCGATTGAGCAACCCCTCACAAGACATACTTCAGGACATTCAGCGTTCGTGGCCACGGATGCTCGTAATCCTTAAATTCACGAAGCAAGGGCACGTGGAAGTTAAGTCGATGTCAGTAAATCTGCGTGATTTGTCCGCTGAAGGTAGTCAATGACAGCATCCCGACTCTTTTCCAGGCATACGATTCTGTTCTCCACAACGCGTAGTTCTTGAGCAAGCTCCTCCGCCAGGGCCCGGTTGCCCACGGTGGATTGACGTTGGGTTGCCGGAGTTTCGATATTCAGCACGATCTTGATCATCCTCGTCGACAGGCCGGCCGCTATCAGAGCCCTGACGTGACGGGCATGCTCGATCTGCTCGTCAGAGTACTCGCGGTACCCGTTAGTCGAACGGGATGCCTGGATGAGCCCTTGTTGCTCGTAGTAGCGGAGCATTCGAGTTTGGACACCCAGGTCCTTGGCGACATCACCAATCTTCAACGTGAACACCTCTTCGCTTTGACCACAGACTTGACCTTGACACTAGTGTCAAAGTTTACGCTAACTTTCGTACCGTCCGCTGATCCGCTCTTACGCGGGTCTCATTGGTCACGGGAAGAGAGACAACGAGTCTCTCGCATGAAATAGAGGACAGGTGCACCGTCGCGCACATCAGATGTGCGCAACGTGAGCGTTCGGGGTTTAACGCTCGGACGCTGCGTACGCGTTACGGCGTCGGGCGGTCCGACTCCTCCTCCACATGAGCAATTGCTGAATAAAGCGTGAATACAAGTAAGGACTCTGCGCTAATGACAAACGAAATTCCGTCCGCCCGCTCGCGGGACATCCTCATCATCGGAGCGGGAGAACTTGGCATGCCCGTGCTGCGCAATATCGCACGGCGGGCGAGAGAAGTCGACGGCTCATCCGTCAGTGTGCTCCTGCGGTCCAGTGCTATCGAATCCGTTGCGCCGGATAAGCAGCGCGATCTCGCTGAGATCCGAAACCTGAGCGTGAAGATCGTGCAAGGAGATCTGGTCAAGAACTCGGTCGATGAACTCGCGACGATCTTCGCGAACTACGACACCGTGATCGGCTGCACTGGCATCACTGCCGGACTTGAGACGCCTATGAAGGTTGCACAGGCCGCTCTTCAAGCGAAACTCCCTCGATACTTCCCCTGGCAGTTCGGCGTCGACTTCGACGTGATCGGCCGAGGGAGCCCCCAGGACATCTTTGACCCACAGCTGGACGTGCGGGATCTGCTCAGGTCCCAGAACGGAACCGAGTGGGTGATCATCTCCACCGGAATGTTCATGAATTACCTCTTCGAACCAGGGTCCGGAATGGTCGATCTCCCTAACGACACTGTCAACGCGCTGGGCAGCCTTGATACGGCTGTCACCGTAACGACCCCCGAAGACATCGGCGTCCTCACGGCTGAGATCCTCTTTGCTGAACCTCGCATCCGCAACGAAATCGTCTACCTTGCCGGCGACACCATCACCTACGGTGAGTTGGCGCGGACCCTTGAATCCGTGCTTGAGCGTCCGTTCCGAGTTGTGGAATGGACCGTGCCGTTCCTGCTGGATCAGCTAGCCAATGACCCAGATAACATGACACGAAAATACCGCGCCGTCTTTGCCCAGGGCCGGGGAGTGGCCTGGCCAAAGGACGACACCTTCAACGCAAGGCGCTCAATTCCGGTCACCAGCCTGACCGAGTGGATCAAGGAGAACCTCGCAGCCTGACAGACACACGGACCGGCCGATACTGACCCCTTTGCCCCGGGTGTGGGCTGCCCTGACGGGGCGGCCCACACCCGGGGCAAACGCTTCGCACCAATTGGCTCAGTGTGCAGGGCCTGTGGAGTCCAAACTTCGGGTTCATTGAACTCCAGGTTTAGTAACCGATGGCGCTTTGTTGTCTCCTCGTCCTTGCCGGCAGGAAGGAAGTCGTACAGGGAGAAATCATTGCACAGAAGGTACACAACGGCTCGTACGAGTGGGTAGTTGGCAGGTGGTATCAAGTACGTTGGCATTTTTTTCTCTTCGGCCACAAAGGACGCTAACGCTTTCTTTGCTTCCTTCTTTTCACAGGCAACGAGTTCACAGATGAAAGGCAGAACCTTTTCGTAGTCGAGCTCAGGCTTGAGCGTCGCTACAGCAGCAAGAAGGAAAGATTCGTCCAGCTGCTGGGTAGGCGAATCCCAGGCGTCGGCAGCACCTGGCCGTACTCATCGGTTATCCGCATGTTGACCACGGCGCGTCTCCGCATCAGAGTGATGGGAACAATCCAAAAGCGGGCGCCCGTCCTGTCAATCACAACGGGTGCGTCCTCCCGCGCATTGAAGTCGACGGTGATACGACGAGTCACATTGCGGTCCTCATCAACCTGACTTTCCACCCTCCTGACCATCCATCGATTGAACTGCATCTCAGCAAGCAAAAAGTCGCCTGCCTATTTCCGCGCAGAGCGGACCCACAAGTTTTCCGCGTCTGTGGCTGACGCTGAGTGCGTGGTCAGTCGGATCCAGGGACCACTCTCCGTCCCCGATTGTTTGCTGCCCGGTTTGACTCTCATATAACCCAGTCATTGCAAATACCTCCGCACATCATCAGGAATGATTCACACTCGTGAACACCCCAGCTGTTCGAAGGCACGCTTGGCCAATGGCCACGTTCTACACCCTTGCGTCAACACCATCAATCGGTCGCCCGGCGACTATCGACTACAAAGCTCGATATCCGATAAGGCGGCGCATGAGAAGGCTTCCGGTCTGCTTCTCGCAGCCCACACCTACTGATTCGGGACTTCTGCCAGGATCCATCAGCCCCTAATTCTTGTGTGATGGCCCTTTGCCACCGAAGTCATGCTGCCCGATCACCGCGCATAGATGAACGCGTGTAAGCACTATCACTGCTTGTCATTCTGGAATGTCCCATGATCGCTGGGCGGGTCCTCCGCCCAACCAGGGCGCTACCGCGCCGGCACCGGAACCGAAAACTTCACCAACCCCGCAGTTGATGCATGGGTCTCGGATGAAGTTTTCGTCCCCGACACCGGTCCCCCAAGTTGCACCCCGGCCCCTCATCCCAGCGGATGGTCCCCTACCAGAACGACGCCGACTACCAACAACCGCAGATAATCCACGCAACACCAGGGTGAAGGAAACGGATCATGGAAAAGCTCACCATCAAAACACCAGCAGATGTCCTCAGCTTCATCGGGCACACCCTCGGCTTCTGGCCACAGGAAAGCCTGGTCTGCATCACCCTTCACGAGAACAGCATCGGCGCCACACTCCGCATCGACCTCCCCCAACAACCCGGGCAGGAACTCCCCTACGCCCGCACCGTCGCCCACTACCTCACCTCCGACACCACCGCCACATCCCTGCTCTTCGCCATCTACACCAGCGAACCCGCCCAGCCCGGACAGCCCAAACCCCACGCAGCGACCATCGCCGCGCTCACCGGGGTTCTCGCCGAACAAGGCATCACCATCCGGGACGGCCTCTTCGTCGGAGACGACACGTTCTCCCCCTACGACGGCGAACCCGGCACCACTCTCGCCCTGCCTGTCACTGACGCCCAAACCAGCGCCATCAACGCAGAATTCATCTACCGCGGCAGCGCCGTGCAACCCACCGACCGCGTCGCCCTTCCAGCCACCGGCCAAAATGCTGCGAAGGCCGCCGCCGTTGAACAGCAGATGGACACCATTCGGAACCAAACCGACGTCCAAGCCATCCAGAACGGCCGGGAACTCTGGGCAAACATACTCAACTCGAAATCATTCCCGAGCGATGACGACTGCCACGCGCTCGTCGCTCACCTGCAATTCCCCGGCATCCGAGACCGCCTCATCGCCGACATCCCTAACCTGGACGAACCCATGCAAAACATCCTTTTCGCCCAAACCGATAGCGCACCCCAATGGTCACGCGTCGAATGGGCCCAACAATTGCTCCTCCACGCCTACACCCGCACGAGCCCCGAACACGCAGCACCCGTTCTGACCACCATCGGCTACATCAACTGGTGGGAAGGCCGAGGCAGCAAAGCCCACCAATTCCTCCAGCTGGCCCTCGACACCGATCCCTCCTACCGCCTGGCGCGCCTCAGCGACCAAATGATCGGATCAGGCATCGTCGCCGGCTGGAACATGAACAGGAACACGGCCTACAAAGCCCTGCCCTTCGACTGAACCAGCAGCTCCGCAGTCGACTTGCCGAGAGTCCAATACAAGCGCGAAGCAAACCCAACAGCTTTACAGAAGGTCCGTTATCGGCGTTAAAACTCTGGGGGTTAGAAGTAAGATTCGAGAACTCCCGTGCCTTGATGAATCCGACGTTTCAACAGGTCAGTCGGGCTTTGCTGCTCTAAACTCCTTCTTTCAGCATCGCCGCATGGATCCGCTTTGCCACAGCGTGGTGCCCTTCGATGCTCGGGTGCATGGTACCCCGCTGGTCTGCCTGGATCCTGCAGCTTTCATCGGCATCAATCCACATAGACCCCTCGCAGTAGCCTTTCCCGGCAAAGTCAGGGGCGGTGGGCACAAAGGTCCAACCGAACTCGTTACATTTCCTTTTTATCAGTGAGTTTAGATTCTGGCCTGCCTCTTGAATGATCTTGCCGTCTTGCTGGTCGATGGATAGTAAACCAGACTGGGTTTCAAAAATTCCGCATGCGGAGAACTTTAAATTCCCATCAGGTCCCCGCACGAAAAAGATATCTTCGGGATAGCCCGTTACAAGCACATTCGAAATGGGGACCGTCTGGTTCAGGTCGTCCACTGCTGCCTTCAAGACGTTATAGCTCGCGCCGATAGTTCCTTCTTGGCCCGGAGGCAGCCCGACCCCAAGTGCTTGGTTCAGCGCGCGCAGCCGTTCGGCGCGCAGATTTGGGGCCGCTGGCCCGACAACGAGCGCCCAAAAAGACTGCCCTTGGGTGAGGTCCGCCAGCGTCCCGGCGAACCCTGCATCGTTGCCACCAATGGAAATGTGTAGTGCATCTATTGTTTGGCCGTATTTGAGAGTGCGCTTGCATTCTTCAACCTGTCCTGCCCCGATGTAGTCGGTTACGCCTTTTTGCGGTAGTAACAGTCCCTCAATGATCTCGGCACCGCTGCGAGCGAATGAAACCCATGTGACAGGAGTGAAGTCGAAATGAGCCTGCCGCGGCCCGCCAGCGGGCTTCCAAGTCTCGCCGTACACGCTCTGCAACATGCTGGCGGCCAAAGCCTGCGCCGAGCTGAGGGATCGGTGCGCCTCCTTCTCAATCCAATCCGCCTCGCGGTCGGTCGGCACAGTCCGATCAATCACCTGCCTGAGCGTTGTGAGCTTGCGGGAGGCGAGGAGTTTGCCCACGTCGCTGAGTTCTGCCCAACGGTCCGGGTTGCCCTCGCCGGAAGCGAAGGAATCCCCCATCCCGACCAAGAGCTTCTCTGTGACGGTGAATGTCACTATCCGTTCGGCGTACCGGTTCCCAGTGAAAAACACTCGCATCCGTATCGAATACGCGCCTGGTCCATCAAGCCCCAACTTCAAGAAGGTGTCTTCGCGAGTTGGGAATTCCAGGATAATGTGCTTTACCCAGTTCGTGCCCGTGTGCGCGATAACCCAATCGTAGGCAACTAGCTCCTTGGGCGGCTTTAGTCGGGAGGGCCCGGGATCAACTGGGTCCGTGTCACCCATGGTCCCACCAGGCTGATCGTTACGCATCCGACGCATGATGGCGGCACCTAGTTTCGACTGCTCGGCCACATAGGCAGCCCCCGGCGAGAGCGGCCGCGCGGCTGGTCTGCCGGCGCGAGCGGGCACGGGTGCTCGGTTACCTGCGACGGATTTAGCGTGACGGAGGCCAAGTTGCGCGTCCACGTACATTCCAAATCGACCAGGACGAATGTACGCGTCTCGATAGCGATGAGCCCGAGCGTCATACATCGCATCGTGAAGCATGTATGACGGAAAGAACGCCGAACCGATTGCGAGGGCGAAGTCTGCGTACGGCTCCAGCCGTTTGTCGAGCACGGGGGCAACGCCGCCATCGGTTGCCTGTGGTGCTGCTGGTGTGCTTGTTGCGTGGTTTCTAGGGACGCGGCGAGCGTTTGCCATGGGGTCCTCCGCACAGACTAGAGCGTTTACCTTAGTAATTCTTGCGACCACGCATTGAACAGCCGACAGCACGTTGGCTTGCGCGTCGCTATAGCCGCATTATGCCACTCGACCTTCTCGGTGGATATCGTTTCTGCCTCCGCTTGCGCGCCGTGCACCAGCGACGGCGATTGGAGTACGGAACAACGGGATGCCCTGCTTTGTTGTTGACTCCTTTGGCCTACGCGCCTGTACTCGTGAAAGGTTATTGACCATGCACACGACCTAGCCCTGGGGCGAGAGCAGTCAGATGGAATGGATCCGGGCCCCAGTGCCGGCAGAAGTTCGACAAAACAGACATGAGCAGGGTAAAGAACGGTCTTCAACGGCACGTGCAGTGGGACTAAAGTGACTAGTCCTCGCATAATTGGCCCTTAGGAGATGACTAAATTGCTCAAAACCAAGCAACTGTCCGGCGGCACAACGCAAACAGTTGAGTCCTTCTGGAATGGGACGTCCACGGCCTTCTTCCAAGGACCGGCCGGGGCAATAATCAACGTCAAGTACGGCAAAGGGCGGCTCAGTGTGAACCGACAACGACAGACCCTAGACGGGAACACGGTAAAGAAGCTCACTGTGGGCAAAGGCTCACTGGCCTATGCACGAATGCGCGTTAAAGTTCCAGTTGCCTCCCAAGTGACCTACGATGTCTACCCGGGGGAAGTTGCCCAACAGTTGCCTGAGCTTGAGTTCTAGCTACCCGATCACATAACGCCGCCATACAGGGTGAATTCAGACACTCTGGCTGGCGAAGCCCATGCACCGACCACGTTTGAGCCTCGTGGCCGCCCACCACTTTGCATTCAGCTCCCTCGTAACCGGCGTTCGTCGTCTTGTCAGTCCACCGGCAGCGGGCCTCGATCAATCCACCGACGGAAAGACCGGTCCAATGCACTGAGGAACTTGAGACCGGTGGGCGAGCCTTGCGGCCTACTTTTTGGCGGTCAGCGCAGACTTTGCGGCTTCCTCAGTAGCAGGGGAACTCGTCCGCACAAATAAGGGCAGGCGGGTTCATCAATGATCTTTTTGGCCGCAGATGACAACTGACTGGAGAAGCTACGCGGCCGGGGACTTCGATGTCTCTCAGAATGGCAGATTTGGGACTCGCGCCCGCGGGGATCGCACCATTACTTTCTCAAGAAAGCTTTAGCGTATTGACACAAACACTGCCAGGAGAAAGCATTAGAGTATGGAACGAAGCAATGGACTCTCAACGGCAGAGGTAGCCGAACGTCTGGGCATAACCCAGGTATCGGTACGCCAGCTCGTGCAATCCGGGCAGCTCACTGTCGTTGGACGAGTCGGCCGCTCCATTCTCCTCGACAGGTCCTCCGTCGAACGGCTTTCCGCAGCCGGCACCCGCCGAGGCCGAGCGTGGACAGCCAATACGGCTTGGGCGGCGCTGGCACTGTTGTCCGGGCAGAACCCCACGTGGATCTCATCGTCGGAGAAGTCACGGCTCAAAAGCAGACTGCGGCATCTCGATGCAGCAGCTGTCTGCACCCTCGCCAGGCATAAGGATCGGACTTACCGGTACAGGGCGACAAGGGATGCCTTGGATCGCCTCAGCCATTACCTGATCGCCAGCGGGGCCACCGCCATGCGCGACGAATCCACTGCCGAGACGTTCGGCATGACCGGCGGAAGCGGGATCGCCGAAGGCTACGTCATGGCCGGGGACGCTAAGGCGCTGGCTGATTCATTTGGCCTCGTCGAGGACCCGTCGGGTAACGCAATCATCCATGAGGTCGAACTGGAAGAGCCGTTCGCCGAAGGCCGGGCACCCGTCGCCGCCATCGCCGTGGACTTGATGGGGTCACTGGCCATCCGGGAACGCAGCGCCGGCCAGCGCGTCATCGAGGAGCTGCTGCATGTCTGAGCCGGACCTGGCCGAGGTGGCCACGGCCGATGGCCGGGAAATCTGGGACGTCCCCGTACCACCGGGAGGCTGGGGCACGCCTTGGCCGCAGTGTGTCGAACTGGCCAGGGCGCTGCCCTCCACCCAGTGGACGCTCGTGGGCGGCCTCATGGTCCAGCTGCACTCCGCAGCCGCTGGCCTGTCGGTCTCCCGGCCAACCGCTGATGTGGACATCGTTCTGCACATCGAGACCGGCGCGGCCACGACGTCGTCCGTGTCAGCAGTGCTCACCGGACTTGGCTACACCCTGCAGAAGTCCATCGACCACGACGCCCCGGCACACCGGTTCGTCCGCGACAAGCAGCAGATCGACGTCATGATCGCCGACCACATGCCGAAGGCGAAAGTTCCCACCATCGGTGGCCGCAAGCCCTTCCAAATCTCCGGTGGCACGCAAGCGCTGAAGCGGACCGTCAACTGTCGGCTTGTCGGCGACGACGATGAGCCTGTCCCCATCAGCATCCCAAACGCGCTTGGTGCCTTGGTCCTGAAAGGTGCGGCCTACCGCGAGGACTCACGCGACCGGGACCGGCACCTCGACGACGCCGTGGTCTTATGCGCCACCATCAAGACGCCTCTGGCCACCGCTAAAGAGATGGGCGGCAGCGACCGGTCCCGCATCATGACACTTCATGGCGTGCTTGAGAATCCAGACCACCGTTCCTGGCAACTCCTGGACGAGGCTGACCGGACACCCGCGATGGATGCGCTCCGCATCCTGGCAAGCAACCCGCAGCAGCTCCTGCCTGTGAACAGGCTTAAGAAGGGATAGACAGCAGGGCCAGGCCTGTAACCATCACCACCATCACGACGACGACCTTGCCATCCACGTCGGGTCCCGGTCGTCGTTCTTGTCCCAGACCCACCTCACCCGGAGTCTGCGCCCCCGCAGCCTCGACGATGAGGGCCATTTCGATGAAGTTGTAACAACTGAACCCGCCGTGCAGCCGAGGGAACAAAGGCCCCGGGCTGGTTAACTTCGACAAGGCCGGCACCCTGGCGATGCTGTTCTCTCGTGACCTCGTACTCAACGGCCCGCGCGTCTTTCAGCGGCAACTGCGGCTTCCGCAGCGTCATGGCTTACGCCAACGAACCTCGAGTGACCATCTCCCCCAAGCAGCCCGGGCGTCCGTTAATCGGATTCACTAGCCTTACGAAACATCGGTTATCGGCGTTAAAACAACGGGAGTGGAAGTAGCTGCGAGAACTCCCACCCCAGGACAAATCCGGCGTCTCCGCAGGTTAGCCTTTTCGATCTCGAACTACCCCGCATTCTGGGCCGCAGTTGGCCGACTTGGTGGGCCACGGTGAGCATTGCAGCTGAACCGAGGTGGCTGGAAGTCGCGCCAGGCGTTCGTATGCTGCAGGGGGCCATCAACGCCCCGGAAGCACTTGAACTAATGGAAGATCGGCGAAAAGAAGCGGCCCGTCGACTTCACCTTCCTCGTCATACTCTGATCCGCCGTAGTCGGAAGTCTGATCCAGTTGCTCCGAGTGACGAGGATCGCAACGGCTCGTAGCGCTGTCAATCCTCCTTACCCGTTCCGGAGCTCCTCAGACGCTGGGCCGGATTTTTGTGACATTAAGCGTGGTGTAGCAGGCCTACCCTAGCTTCGGAGCGATCACGGATGTGAAGCAAACTGCGTGACTAGCAGAACATGGCTAAACGTCGTGCGTCTAACTCGCCCAAGTCGGCGCCGGCGGTCGGAACATCCGGCGCTGACGGGAAACCTGAAATTCAATTCCGTATGGTGTCTATCCAGACGAGCCGTTCGAGTTACGTGGCCCCGCTCAAGGTTGAATGTGAGGCGATACTGGAGCTCTGCTCTGCGCCATTGTGCTCACTATTTGTCGGCCAGTTCGGTCAGTTCATGTCTCAGCTGGTCGAGACGGTTAGGGTCATGTCGTACAAGCGCATGGCCCGCGCTTTGGGGCACGAGATGGTATGAAACGTAGGGAGGATCTTCTCCTAGTCCGCTAGGCCAGTAGCCTTCCGCATTGGACGCGATCAGCACCCTGCTCACTCGCTGGTTGGGGTGAAGTTGTCCGGCGCCGCGAGGCTTATCCGAAACTTCAAACTGTCTGGCAAGTACCTCGGCGGCCGCGTCCCGAACTCGCACGCGGGGGTCCACCTGACCATCCTCATTAATCCAGAGGGGCTGCACTCCGACTAGCGTGCCCCTCTTGGTTCTGTATAGAAATGGCGCGTTTTGCCCGTGTGCAAACACGCGCGTGAGTCCCGTGGGGAGGGAGAACGTAAGGTCGGTCAACAGACTTCGCCGAAGAGCCGCGAATCCTGCAGAAGTCGACACCGATTCGTTGACGGCCTGCCTCAGATTGGAGAGCTGCGTAGCGGTTTCAGGATCATGCTTGTCCTCGAATACCGCCGTGATTCTGTCAAGCGCTCGGGTCTGCACAGGAGACAGCCCTGGTATGGCAAGCGATTCAAAGATTCCCAGCACGGCTTTTTCCTTGAAGTGGTTCGCAGAGGTTCCATCTTTACTGGCCTGTTCATACGCCCACTGGAGAACGGACCACCACTGGTCCTCACCGTTCTTGCGCGCATTTTCCGCGTTCGCATCAGCAACGTTTTGGTTGGCACTTTCGGCTTTTGCTACCTGTTGCTTGATTCCTCGATAGGCGATTGTAGCTGCGAGGACAGCGAACAGTCCGGCCATCGGAGGTCCGGTGACGAAGTCGTATCCAAGCCGGCCCATCTCATCAAGCCATGCTCCTATATTTGTTAGCGTCTGCTCAGAAATAAGAGAAAACGGCACCCGCTCGGCAGCGGAGGAATCTAGGGGGCGGGAAAGGCTCACTCGGACAACAATAGGCGACGGCGCACGTGTGGCAACGCAGGCGGAGCCGGTCGTCAAGAGTGACCGACTCAAGTCTTTCCTTGACAGTTCGGCCAAATATTCTACGGATCAGATCCCTGGGGCGAACTAGGAACCTGCATTGGTCTCGGTGCCCGCAATTCCAGCGAAGAGGTTGTCCATCAAGCGATCAGTGAACTGATGGCTGAGCGATTGGGCCGGCAGCAGTAGGCGGTGATAGCAAGCCCCCAGAGCTGATCAATGAGCGTTTCGGGGTCAACGCCCTGCTTGTTCTGGCCCCGGCTTTGCGCGAGTCGCAGGGTCGCCACGGCAAGTCCACGTCGTGGTGCGGTGTACCGGCTGTGGAGCTGGCTGGCCATTCCAGCATCGCCTGATATGCCAAGTGGGCTTGCGGATACGCACTGTTCCAAATCAGATCAAACACATCGGGTGGGAACCGGATAACTGGTCAGGTGAGAGGCGCTCCTCGTACGGTCAGCGACGATGCCCAGCCGCCTAGAGCCACTTCAGGAAGCAGCCTGACAGAGCTGCAGAGATGCAAAATCCGGGGTTGGTTATCGGCGTTTAACCCATGGGAGTGGAAGTAGCTGCGGGAAACTGCCTGAGTTGACCGAAGTTTGCGAGTCCTAGACTGATCCGGGCCAGTTGCGAGGGCCAGAGCGCGAAGATATCGCCGCTGGCGTACGGTGGTTCGTCGACAGTCCACCGGTCCATGGGTGGCAGGATTTAAGAATGCCGAGACAGGGTCAATATGACCAGTTTGAGAATCGATACATGGCGCAGCTTAATGCGTTGTTAGCCAGCGCCGGTATTCCCGTCAGTTACCCAAGGGATCACGCCGCAATTGACACCGGCCTGCACCTATTCGTCGAGGGTCCGGGTAAGGATTACCAATCAACGCATACGCGGGTCTGGTTCCAGGCCAAAGGGCAGCGTGCCGAAACCCTCTCTGCTGAAGAGTTCGATGCATCAGCCAATGTCAGCGTAAGCGTAAAGACAGAACACCTTGAATACTGGTTTGCTGCACCAGAACCGGTGTATCTTGTGGTTTTCGTCGAAGCCAAGCAGACCTTCCTTGCCGAGGACGCCCGCGTCATCGTAAATCGACAGTGGCCCCACGGAGGCTTCTTCGACGCAATACGCGGGCATAGGTCAGTAACCGTGCACTTGGACAAGGAAGCAGTCCTAAACGAGGACAGACTCGAATCGATGCTCAGTCATAGGAGCATGCGTATTGATGGCCCGGCGTTCCAAGGCCGTCCGTTAGGCCACCACTTCGATCCCCTTCGATCAGAGCTTCATATCGATAGTCCAGATCTGTGGATAGACATCATCACGAAGCTGCTGACTGCGTACCGGTTCCGTGAACTCGAGCGGAGTGAGGTCAGTCAACAGATCACCGTCTTGAAGGGGCGTTTCTTCGACACTTTGGTGTGGCAGTCCAGCGCATTCGCCGAGTTCGGATTGGGGCCCGGCATCGACTACAGGGATGATCCACCCGTGGAGTCCCTTCATGGGGAAATCACCATCGTCCTGGATAGCTCCCCCGCACGCCGAAGGCTTTCCACGGACGAACAGCTAGCACTACGAAGGACACTTGGCTCGACGGAAACGCAGGTGGCGTTGTTCTTCTACGGAAGAGAACTCAGTGGAGCCGCGGGAACGTGGAAACGTTTCTGGAATGAAGGTCGCCAAGGATCTACCAACAGGCCTCTCCACCTCATCGGCATCGAGTCCGTCACGAGCATGGTGCTGGTCGCGACCTTGGTTTACCTCGACCTTGCACCTCGGCTGTCCTTCCGCATAGTCAACTACCGGTAGAAGTAGCACCCGCGGCTCAGTGAATATTCAGACTATTCCGAGCCCGCTGCCTCAGATACCTTCGCAGCTTTAGGGAAGGCCGGTTATGGCGTTCAAGCGGGACGAGTCGACGTAGCTGCGATAACTCGTCCCGGAGGATGTTTGGACCTATTCCACATGGGCTTGGGTCCCAGGATTCGGATGACAATCGCTTAGCCTTTGCCTCACTGACAGGAGCGAGGAAACCTCGTATCCCATAGTGGGTTGGCTCTGGAACCCACTTACACTGTGACTGCTGATAACTCAATTCGACGGAAGAAGGCTGGATGGCCTCGGTAGATGCTCAGATCCACAGCGTGGGGGCAACGATCTCGGACACTATCGATGCCTTGGCGCATGACCGTGGGCTTCTGTCCCGTAATGTCATCAAGCAGCTTCGGGATCTGGTCGAGGCTGTCGCTGTTCGCCTCCACAAGGGCGACGGCAACGTGGAGTTCCACTACGACCTGACGCACGACGCGGTTGAGTGGGTTGGGTCCACCGGCAAGCAGAGCAACTTCATCTATCGGTTCCACAAGCTGCTTCAGATGAGCGCCTCGCATTACTCTTTCGATGCCGACACCGCAGAGCGGTTGATGCTCAAGTACTACGAGTACCTGCTCCGTACTCGGACGCTGCTGCAGCAGCAGTGCAACGTCGAGATTCTTGGCAACCTGGAGAGGTTTCCGATCGACCTTGATCCAGCGTTGACCCTCTACCACCAGAAGATCGCCGAGCGGATCAGGGCGGCCCGCGCGCTTCCGGCGGAGCAGGGAAACAGGCACCGGTACTACGTTAACAAGGTGCGCCCGTTCTTCACAGGTGGACGGATTTTGTATGAGGTCACCTTCTCCACCATCTCGGACCGCCGGAACAAATTCGACCGCATCATCGCCTTCACTGATGTCGACATGACCGACCGGTACGCGGCGCAGTTGCGTCTGCTGACTGACGAGATCGAGGTCCTCGGGCAGCGTATGCCGATCGTGATCATCCGTTCCTGGGACGTCTCCATCCGTCCCTGCGAGTTCAACAACTTCGCCAGGATCTTTGGCATGTCTACCTCTACAACCTCCGGCAGCTCCGAGTACCTGCGGCTTAACAACTTCCTCACTGACAGGTCTGCCAGCCTCCTTGACCTGATGCATATGAGCCAGGCGCGCTATGCGCATATCAAGGACATGGCAACGCAGCGAGTTCAGCGGCCACAGATCTTTCCGGTTCTTGACAAAGCGCGTGAACTTGTGAGGGAGGACGGACCCGGGAGCAACGTTGTTCGTTACCTCCTGCTCTCCATGTCGAACAGGGTCATCAAGGACCAGACCGAATACGAGCCGAACCGATACTTGTCAGGGCTCCATCTGGCGCCGGGCTGCCGCCCTTTCGATGCCATGCCGTTTTGTGCATTTCCTAGGAAGCACATTCCGCACTTCGGTGACCTCATGGCCAGCGTGGACGCATCTCAGCGTCGGCACGAGTTCTTGGCGCGACGGATCAGGAACAACGTCGAGCGTCACGGCACGCTGTACACGCCCATTGCCGATGTCGAGGATCTGGGTAACGTGGACGAGCTGATCTCCGTGCACAATTCCACTATTCCGCCAACGGCCCCGCATAAGACCCGGATCATCGAGAAGGACAAGGGCCATGTCTTCATGCACGGCTATGAGAACAGCACTGTCGAGATCATCGAGAAGCTCCAGGAATACGCGTCTTCAGGCGTGAACGGCTACGAGGCCGCCGTGGAGCGGTGGCTCGGCGAGACCCAGCACGGGATCGATGATGATGCCAAGCGCGAGGCGCTGAAATCCCTGTTTGCCAAATCCAAGCTTGCACTGATCTACGGTGCTGCCGGCACAGGCAAATCCACGATGGTCGGTCACATCGCTGACCACTTCAGCGACAAGAGCATGCTTTTCCTGGCTCACACACATTCGGTCAAGGACAACCTGGAGCGCAAGGCCGGGACTCAACGGTCCGTGTTTCGTACCATCAAGAGCCATCTCTGGACGTCCGACGCCCAGGAGTACGACCTCCTCATCATCGATGAGTGCAGCATCGTGAGCAACGAGGACCTTTTGGAAGTCCTGAAGAAGACCAGCTTCAAGCTGCTCGTGTTGGTCGGTGACGTCTTCCAGATTGCCTCGATCCAGTTTGGGAACTGGTTCAACATCATCGGGGACTTCGTCCCTAAGACCTCCGTGTTCGAGCTCACCAAACCTCACAGGACGGACAGTGAGGCACTGCTCGACTTTTGGTCCAAGGTTCGCCATCTCGACGAGGGCATCGAGGAAATGATCGCCCACAACGGCTACGCCACGGACCTGAATGAATCCATCTTCGAGACCCGGCACAACGGGGAGATCATCGTCTGCCTGAACTATGACGGCCTCTATGGGATCAACAACGTGAACCGCTTCCGGCAGAGTGCCAACCCCGGCAAGGCAGTGGTCTGGGGTGTCAACACCTACAAAGTTGGGGACCCGGTGCTGTTCAACGACTCCGAGCGGTTCAAGCCTTTTATCTACAACAACTTGAAGGGCCGCATCGTGGACATTGTGATCCACGAGGACCACGTCCAGTTCGACGTGTGGCTTGACCGTACCGTCACAGAGCTGGACGTCGACGGGGAGGAACTGCGTTACGTCGAGGAGTCCACGGTTAGCTTCGACGTGTACTTGCAGGGCAGCACAGATGAGGATGATGAGACGTCTTATACTTCGGTGCCATTCCAGGTTGCCTATGCCGTTTCGATCCACAAGGCGCAGGGCTTGGAGTACGACTCGGTCAAGGTAGTTATCACCAAGACCAACGAGGATGACATCTCGCACAGCATCTTCTACACGGCCATTACCCGGACGCGGGAACACCTCAAGATCTACTGGTCCGCAGAAACGCAGAAGGCCGTCCTTGGGAACTTGGAGCACAGCAGAAGCGGTAAGGATGTGTCCCTCCTGAAAGCGCGGCGATCGGTAAGCTCGCTGCGTTGACGGTCCGAGCTGATCAGGGACAGAAGGACCATTGTTGACACGCTGCAATCGCTGTCTCGTTGCTTTACCGCAAGTACGAGCGCGACATACTCCTCTGGAGCCTTGTTTCCTGTTGGAGCGTTCGACAACCTCCAAAGTTTGATGCAGTTTGCCCACGCGGCTCAAATGAGCGCTTGTGGTGCAACGGTTCAGCAAGAGGCCTCTCACGACCAAGCGTGAGGGGCCTCTGTATTGGAACTAGTCGCCAGCGCTACTCTCTAGGGCTTCCTCGTATGTTTCGTCCGGAACGGGGGCCCCGTTGATGATGTCTTGACGTTCGGAGGGGCTGAGGTCCTCCCTGGCCTCAACAGCCTCTACCCAAGCTTGGTATTCCTCGTAGTTCTTGTAGTCGTACACTTCGGACACATCAGGCCTCTCGTCATTGATGGAGGAACTAATGGAGACAGTTCCAGATGAGACTTTATCCAAGGATATTGCGCTTTCCGTAACGGAAGGCTGGGGTCGAGCCCAACGAGCTGCCCGCTGGTTTAAGTTGTTCGCCTCGGAGCATTTCGCTGTTGCCCTGGGTTTCACAGTCGCACTGGATGTATTCAGGGCTCCGTTCTGGCCTGCCGCAGCAGGTTTCCTTATCCTCGCAAGCGCGCTTTGGATAGCGGCCCTACGCAATCGGGTGGCGGCTCCCCGGCATGGCATGAGGAACATGGTGATCGGGCTGGGAGTCTGGTTCGTGCTGTATTTCCTCATGTTCGACCCGGCACTGCAGCTCATTGGGGCGTCCTCGGCTTTGTGGTGGCTCGGCGCCGGCGTCCTGGCCTCCAGCCCTTTTGCTGCTTGCGCGTTTCCGAGCTCAAGACGATGAGTCACCCGCGCAAAGCGCTCGATGCTCTCATCCACTCGCCGGTGCGGTTTTCATTATTGGCGGCATTGCGAAACCTTGAAGAAGCTGACTTCCGGTTTCTGGCCGATTTGTTGGAGGTCAGCGATTCTACGCTGTCGCAGGCCCTCAGCGTGTTGCTGGATGCGGGGATGATTGAGATTCGAAAAGAGGCAGCCGGACGCAGAACCCGCACTTGGGTCGCTATCACTCCTGCTGGACGGGATTCCTTCTTGCAGCACCTCAAGGTACTGCAAGAAATCGTCTCGTCGAACATTGCCCCCGATGCCGAAGAATCAGAGATCTCACGAAAAGATGATTTTGAAGGATGAATTCATAATGACTAACCCTCACATACGCCTGGCTACCAGCGACGACCTTGATCTCGCTGCAACGACTCTCGCAGCTGCATTTCATGACTATCCCTGGACGCAATGGGTGATTCCGGAAACCAACTACGCCAAGAGACTGCATGACCTTCAGCGTCTCTACCTGGATTACGCGTACCAACACGGAAAAGTCCTGGTAACGGTTGATTTTGTGGGCATCGCTGCGCTGCTGCCGGCTGACGCCCCCTCCCCCGATGAAGAATTCGTCGGCCGGATCCTGGAGCTCCATGGAGAGCGTGTCAACCGTATCCAGCAGAAAGAGACGTCCCCGGGGTCATGGACCTTGGAGACTCTCGGAGTGCATCCGCAATCGCAGGGTCTGGGAATCGGCAGCAGACTCGTCGGACGGGCGGCGGCGGAGGCGGTCACGGCGGATGCCGAGGCCTTGGTGCTGGAGACCTCCGATTGCCGCAATGTTCGTCTGTATGAGCGGCACGGGTTCCGCGTCGTCGAGCACTCGGCTGGTGGAGAGGGCCCGGATCTTTGGGCGATGAGGCTCTCAATCAAATCCAGCAAGTCAGTTCAGGCCACGCCCGGAGAAGACCCCAGCCAGGTGTGAACATCCTTAGCTAGCCATTACTCCCTGTCACGTCCTCGCCCGGGCGCAACAGCGCTTCCGGTATGAGGGATACGCGCTTGATGGACGCCCTGAAACGATACTTATCAGGGCGTCCTGGAGCGGGTGACGGGCTAGTGCCGAGGAAGCAGACGACCGGATAGTGCGTGCGTGTGCCTACCGTCATCCACTGTAATTATCCCGTTCACGAACACGTATCGGGCCGCCGTTGAGTATGTCTCTGGAAGGGCGAAAGTGTTTGTAGAGCGAAGCATGCCAGGGTCAAACACTGCGATATCAGCGTGCATCCCCTCCCGTATCTCTCCCCTGCCAGTGAGCTGGAAGTGATCCGCGACCATCTTGGTCATCTTGTGGACCGCCTCAGCGAAGGTGAGCACGTTGTTGCGCAGAACGTGATGCGACAAGTAATGCGTATGCCCGTGAAAGAACAGTGGATGCCGCGTTCTTGCCTCCAACGGACCGTCCTTTCGACTGGTGTAGGCATCGACACCGAGAAGGAACAGCGGATTGCTGATGGCTTCAGCCAGGTGATCATCGGTGAACAGTTCGCCGAGCAGTTGAACTTGATGCAGGTTCTCCCCGGCCGCGACAAGAATGTCGAAGTAGCAGTCCCATTCTGTTTTGCCGGTGAGTTCGGCTATCCGGGGAAAGGAAAGACCCTCGAGATGCGACGAACCCGGGCTTGATGCCAAGGTCACTCGCTCCCATTCGCCTGCGTGCACAAAACGCCAATACCTGTCGGAATCCGCCTCTATCTTGCGCCTGGCTTCCGGGTCCCTGAGCAAAGTCACAGTCGCGGCAGGTGACGTTGCCAGAGCCCAGCTTGGAAGCAGGCCGGTGGCCAGGCCGATACCGCTGGGAAACGGGGTCATGTCGGCGAGGACGTCCAGCCCCTTGCTGCGTTCGTCACTGAGTCGTTGGACCGCCTGGCGCCAAGCGCCTGGTGCTGCCCCTGTGCCGTGGCGGACGTTGAGGTGCGAGACCTGTGCCCTGTTACCACCGGCCCGGGCAATAGCGAAGAACTCATCTACCGCTTTGGACAGGTGCTTGTCGCGATTGCGGATGTGGCTTGCATAAATGCCGTCGTAGCTGCCGCAGACACGGTTGAGGCCCATGAGTTCGTCCGTTTGGGAGAAGCGGCCCGACCCATACTCAAGACCTGTTGAAAAGCCGATCGCCCCGGACTCCATAGCTTCTCGCAACAGTGCCTTCATCACTGTATCTGCGTCCTTGGCAGGGTCATCGGAGACAATATGGAATGCAGCCGTCCTGAGGGCGGTATGCCCGACCAACCAGGCCAGATTCTGCGAGGTCCCTTTACCGTGGACCGTTTCGAGCAGCTCTCCGAAAGACCTCCATGTAACAGTTCCGCGGTACCCGATGTTTGTCAGGTCATTTTCTGTCGCCGGCACGGATTGCTCAGTCAACGGACCGTAGGTGACACCGCAGTTGCCTACCACCTCGGTGGTCACGCCTTGGTGCAGCGTGCTGAAGGCATATCGGTTTGCCAGGATGGACCAGTCGCTGTGGCTATGCGGATCGATGAGGCCGGGGGTCACGATGAGGCCACCAGCATCGATTGTTCGTTGGGCCGGCATTTCTATGTTTGGCGCAACAATGGTTATCTTGCCGTTGAGTACCCCAACATCGAAGAATGCACCTTCCGCGCCGGTCCCGTCGTAGAGAAGCCCTCCCTGGATCAGAACATCGAGCATTGCCGTCCCCTCTGCCGCTGATTTTCGAAGGGGGGTGTCATCAATTTGTTGGTGGACCGATCATTCATGCTCATAGAACCTTGCTCAGGAACTCGCGTGTCCGGGTGGCGCGTGGTGCGCCAAAGATGTCCCCCGGGCTGCCTTCTTCAACGATTACGCCTTGATCGACATAAATCACACGGTCAGCTACTTCACGTGCGAAGCCCATTTCGTGCGTCACGACCACCATTGTCATGCCCTCTGCAGCCAGTTCCTTCATGACTGAAAGGACTTCCCCGACAATCTCGGGATCAAGAGCTGATGTGGGTTCGTCGAAGAGCAAGACGCGCGGTCCCATGGCCAGGGCGCGGGCGATAGCGACACGTTGAGATTGCCCCCCGGACAGTGCGCCCGGGTATGTGCCCGCCTTTTCAGCCAGACCGACCTTTCTGAGTAAATTGCCGGCCTGTTCCTGGGCCTTTGATTTGCTGAGGCCCAGCACCTTTTGGGGGGCGAGGGCGACGTTTTCGAGTGCGGTGAGGTGGGGAAATAGGTTGAAGTGCTGAAATACCATCCCCACTTCTCGCCGGATGAGGGATATTTCCCGGCTTGTTTTAGTAGAGGTGAGGGTATGCCCATTGACTACTACACTCCCACCGGTGGGCTTTTCGAGCCCGTTCAGGCACCGCAGGAGGGTGCTCTTCCCCGAACCTGAGGCACCTATGATGCAGACAACTTCTTGATCTCGGACCTGACAGGAAATGCCGTTGAGGACTTCGAGGTGCCCAAAGCTGAGATGTAAATCGGTAACGGTGATCATCTGGTGTCTCCAAGCTTGAGGGTGAGGGCATCTGTTATCTGTACCTTGGGCGATTGAACATCCAGCCGCCGTTCCAGGGCTCTGCCGAGTGACGAGAATAGATAGCAGATAACGAAGTAAAACGCCCCGACTACTAGATAGATGAGGATAGGGTCAGCTGTCAGCGAGCTGACGACGTTGCCAGCTCTGGTTAGTTCGACAAGTCCGATGACCGCGACCAGAGAGCTGTCCTTGATGAGGACAACCAGGAAGCCCACCCCCGGCGGCACCATGATTTTTGCAGCCTGAGGAAGCACAATGTGCTGATACCGTCGCCGGGCACTCATTCCCAAGGCATCAGCTGCCTCTGTCTGGCCTCGTGGAACCGCCAGAATGCTGCCACGAACTATCTCACCGATGTATGCCGCGGCGAAGATGGACAGGGCGAGCACCGCTGCCCAGTACTCCGGCAGGTTCTGCCCCGGAAACAGCAATGGAATTCCAAAGAAGACAAAGAAGATAATGAGCAGCACGGGAATGCCGCGCACTATGGTCACGAATGTCGCGCTGACCAAACGGGCCCACCACGGTCCTCCTGTGCTCATCAAGCCAAGCGCGAAGCCGAGCACCGTGCCAACCACAGTGGACAAGAGGCAGATTTGAACTGTGACCAGAAGGCCGTCGAAGATAAGAGGGAAGTGCTGCCAACCGAATGCTTCAAACATGACTATGTAACCCTCCACTTGATTACGCGCGTTTCAATGAACCGCGACCCTTGCGCCATGAAGAACGACACCGCAAGGTAGATTGCGCCGCCGACAACCAATGCTTCAATGGTGCGGAACGTCGTGGACGAAATTCCCATCATGACGTGTGTGAGGTCGGGTACAGCGATGATTGAGGTAATTGACGAAGCAAGAAACAGCAGGATCGTCTGGTTCGTCAAAGAAGGCAGAACGTTGCGGGTGGCGGGTGCCAGCAGAACATGACGAAAGGTGAGCATCCTCGACAGTCCGAGCGCACTGGCAGCTTCCTTCAGACCCTTTGGCACAGATTCGAAGCCCGCCCGATAAATTTCGGCGGTGTACGCGGCGTTGTTAAGACTCAACGCTATAAAGCCCGCCCAGAGCGGATCCAGGTTGACGCCCACATCAGGAAGCGCGAAATAGATCAGATATAGCTGGAGGAGCAGAGGAGTGTTCCTGATGACCTCGATGTAGCTGCCGGCCACATGCCTTACCACGCCGGATCTGCTCATCTTCCCTGCACACAGGGCAACGCCGAAAGAACCACCAAACACCACTGCTCCGATAGACAGGTAGACGCTGATCCAAAGCCCGTGGAAGAGATCTGGGGCGTAAGGGAACAAATCCCCGAAGTAGAGCTCCATCAGAGACTCCGCTGGCTGCGTTGGAGGACAGTTTGGGGCGAGGTCACTTGATCAGCTCCGGGACGTCAGTCCCGAGCCACCTGGTGTAAGACTCGTTCGCAGCATCGGTGATGTTGTAGTTGCGGATGAAGTTGTTGAGGTAGTTCAACCATTCCTGATCGCCCATCTTCACGCCGAAAGACACCAGCGAAGGGCTCAGTTGCGGCGCCTGGAGAACTTTGAACTCTTTGGCGCCGCTCCGAACGATCTCCGCAATCACGGAATTGCTTTCCATCAGCGCATCGACTTTTCCGCTGCGCATGGCCTGAATTGAGTCGGCTACGGACTCGAAGAGGCTCGCTTTGGCTTCAGGGAATTGTTTTTCGAGGATCGTGGCCGGCACACTTCCCCGGGTAGCGGCGACAGAGCGGCCCTTCAGGTCCTCGTAGGAATCAATATCGCTTCCCTCCGGCACCAGAACCAATTGGCCCTCCGATGCATAAGGACTGCTCATGGCTACTACTTGGGCCCGCTCATCCAAATTGGTCAGAGCAGCGATGATGACGTCGACCTTGCCCGTTTCCAGCATGGGGATACGGCTGGCATTTGTTGTGCTGACGAACTCGATTTCGGCTCCGAGTGACGAAGCAAGCGCCTTCGCCTTATCAATGTCGAAGCCTTCATACTGTCCCGAACTGGCCATCACTCCGTAAGGAGGTGCGTCCGAGAAGACCCCGACCTTGATCTTTTTTGATTTCAACACTTCTTGAAGCTTGCTCGGGGAACTGCCCTGGGCCGCTCCCGAGGACGTGCATCCCGAGAGGGCGAGCATCGCTGCCACGAACGAACCTAGAACTTTCACATACCTAATGCGCATCTAATTCTCCTTGACGAACGGAGCGGCTCTAGTGATGGAGGCCACAAACAGCGAGCATAGATTATTTATAAACTACAATCAAGAGCTGTTGGGGCATACCCCTCACAGGAAACGGCATGCGTAGAATCACCAGACGGGCCAAAGTGGCTAGGGCCGGCCAACCGCGAAAAGGAGACATGTGAAGGTGATCGTGGAAGGGCATGTACGTGAGAATGGCGACGCCCGCTGATCATGCCGAGACTCGACCACGGCCCTGAAGATTCGAAATCTCCGCCCGGGCTGGACAACGCCACGTGTGGTCGCAGGCCGGATCGGGCTTGCCATGGAAAACACGGCTAAGTAAGCGCCGCGCTTTCGCCAGAAGCTTCACCCACCTCCGGGAGGTAACGCCCGCGAGGACCGGCACCGTCTATGGTCAATTGCGGCATCCAGGCTCTGACGGAGCCTGGGGTTGTCAGGCAAACGCGCGCTGGCACTCTTCCAGGAGACGCCCGCTGTCGCGATCGAGCCTATCGACGCGGAAAACGGTCATCCCGGCGAGCCGCGCGGACTCTTCGCCAATACTGCTGTCTTCGATCGCCAAACAGTCACCAGGCGCCGCCCCCAATTCTGGCGGGACGCCTGCCGGATATGGTCGTCAGGACAAGGAAGACCTAGCCCCACCGCCCGCAGACCAGTGGATCTGTGAAAGCTTGGAGTGGTGTTGCGGTGAGCCCAGCCTGAATCCGGCAAAGGTAGGGCCACGTGTCCTTCGTCCGCTTTGACATCTGAGCACGGCACAGCACCACAGAGTGCCCTGCCCTACATATCCAGACTTCTCGTCGACCTGGACATGAACGAACCAAGTAGCGCTGCTCGGACAATGATGCGTGAGGGGGTTATGGAAAACGCGGATGACCTCATATTAGGGAGGAGCGCGCGTGGCGAAGTTGACCGCGTCGTGTTACGTCCCTTCGCCGCGCGTTCTCGGGCCGGAAGTCGCCACGCAATTGGTACGTGGCGCTTATGCCCACAAGGGCTTGGGCCGCCTGATTTTCCGCGAGGTTCAGGTCTTGGAGTAGATGGTTCAAGGGATGAGCAATGCCGGCATCGCGCAGAAGCTGCACCTGTCCATTGGTGTAGTCGAGAAGAACGTCGGCTCCATCTTTATGAAGTTGGATCTATCCCAAAGCCAGATCGAGCGCCGTCGCTGGCTGGCGGTCCTGCGGTTTCTCCAAAGCTGAGCTGTGGAACGGCAGCAGAATAGGACGGCTTGAAATGGAGGACCCTGCCCTTCTGCCCAGGCTTCCTTACAGACGTTGCTTGACTATGTGCTCAAGGCGTTCGCCAGCTCTGGGATACCGTGCTTGGGAAGTTCCCATCGCAGGTCAGCTTCCTCCAGCAGGAAAAGCCGCATTTCACGGATTTTTTACGGTTCTGAGTGGAGTTCAGCGTCGGGTGGTCCAAATTTTGCCCTTGTGAATGAGACCCGGAGGCCGGCACGTTCGGGAGAGCAGACGTACAGCCCGGCCTTGGTGGTTGGGCCTATTGTCATGGGGGCCACGCGCAGCATGCTCCAGGGCCTTTGGTCCTTTTTTGCCCTGATTGTGATCGCGCCATCTCGCCAGCTCGCGCGGATAGTGACTTCCTGGTCAGCCCAATCAGGGGTTGGGCTCAGAGACCAGTCAGATTGTCCACGGGTCACGACGGCGGCCCCGTGGGGGGCGCCGTCGTTGATTTCGATGCCGGCTTTTATCCACTCTGCCTCATCGTTTCGGATCATCAGTCCTGCTTGGTCGTAGAGGGTGCCAAAGGTTGTCTGGAAAGTTACTTCGAGAGAACCCTGCAGGTCGATGGGTGCAAGAAGGGCATGGCCTGAGTCACGCTTGAATCCATAGTGGGTTTCTTGCCAGAAATCACTTCCTTTGGCAGCTTCAATGTGCAGAAGCCGTCCGTCGAAGTGATTGGTGACGGGAACGGTTGTCCATTCGGCGATCTTTAGAAAATGTTGCATGGGTCCCTTCATTGAGGCAGCGGGTCGGATCTACTAGTCGGGGACGGCTGGACCTCGCTTTAGCTTCTGTCATTAGTAGAACGAAGTCATCCGGGGACTACCTGGTCTTCGATGGTGTGTCCTCTGGCAGGCGGGCGTGCGACGCTAGATGACTTCTTGCAATTCTATTTGGTTTATTTGCATCGCTTCAGGTGCAACTGGTCGTGCCCGATATTGGCATGGACAGGGGAATTGCTTGTCGCGTACCTGGGAACTTCGTATGAGATCGGTTCCTTCATCCTTGTGAACAAGTCTCCGCTCGCCCAGGCTGACAATAACCCAGACCATGTCCCCGTCAGTGGATGCTAGGTCAACTACACCGTGTTGGATTCCAAGTCCCTCTAGGGCTACTTCTACTCGGTCTCCTTTAATCACTTGGTCCCAGCGCCTAGGGGCCCTGGTCAGTCCACGACTTTGCACCGGGATCTCCTAGCTCATGACTTAGAGGGGTGTGGGCAGCTGCTGTGTTGACGATGAACTCTAAGGGGTCCCGGCTACGTCCCTTCAACCCGGCCACCGCGATACCATTTTGCCTGTTCTTTGGCAGTGCCCGCGGTCGGTCTTTCTCGTTCAGTGCTGCCAACGCCGAGTACCTGCGGCAGGAGATTGTCCCAACGATTGCGGAGTCATCTGAACATCGTTCAGATGGGGAATTATTGCGCCGGGCATTTGGATGACTTGTGCTGCAATGCGGTGGCCGGCGGCGGCGGCATGTTGAGGCGGGATGCCTCCCAGTCGTGCATTGATGTATCCGGCGTTGAATGCGTCACCCGCCCCTGTGGTGTCTACAACGTGTTGCACTGGCAGCGCGGGTTCATGAAAAATCTCATTTCCGAGACGGACGACGCAGTCGTCCCTGCCGTCCTTGACTACGATCTCGGGAACTCCCAGCCCATGGATTCGATGGGCTGTGGCCTCGGGGGACGAGTCGCCATATAGCTGGGCTTCGTCGATGTAAGTGGGAAGGGCAATGTCCGTACGCTTGAGCGTCTCTTCTATAGCGAATCGGGCTTCATCGGGGGTGGTCCAACCAGCGGACCTGTAGTTGGAGTCGAAGATAACAGAACCTCCCGCCGATCGGACCCTTTCCATAAGCGTCCATAGCCTCTGGCGTGCTCCCGGGGTCAGGATCTGTAGGGAAATCGCGGAGAGGTAGATTATGTCGTACCCGGCCAAGTGCTCGTCGAGCTCCGGGCCTTGATCTGGTCCGAAGAGACCTCGCGCGACAGAGCTTGAGCGGTAGTAGGTGAAGGTCCGCTCCCCTGCCGTGTCGGTTCGCACGAGATAAAGTCCCGCGTTCCCCGACTGCGTACGCACGATAAGGGAGGTATCTATTCCTTCCCCCTGGATTGCCGCTAGTAGTTCATCGCTGTACCAATCGCGTGCCACGCGGGTGACGTAATCGATCTGATGCAGATTTCCGGCAAGTCGGGAGAGATAGACCGCTGTGTTGAGGGTGTCGCCGGCGAAACCGAGTGTCAGTGTTCTCGGAGACTGGTGGGTTAGTTCGAGCATCGCCTCGCCGATGCTGGCAATTTTTAGGGTCACAATGATTCTCCGAAGGCTAAGAGCCGTTGAAGATTGATTTTCAGTTCGTGGCCGCTGGCCAATTCGCTGCCGATGCCCACAGCGAACGCTCCAGCTGCCAACCAATCTGGGACATCATCAATTGCAATCCCCCCGGTTGGGATGATCTTTGCATCAGGCAGGATGCTGCGGAGGGAACGCAGGTACTTTGGTCCCCCGAGATGTGCGGGGAACAGCTTGGCGACTCCCTGTGTACTAGCACTGGCTAGCTCTGCAGGGGTGAGGCCGCCCTCGATAAAGAGGACGTTGTGAGCTGCGGCCACAGCTGCCACATCCGGTGCGGGGCACGGGCTCACGAGGAAGTGGGCACCGGCCTTGAGCGCACGGAGGGCGTCATTCGCAGTGAACAGGGTGCCGACACCAACCAAGAGGTCCGGGAAGTCCCGGCGCGTACGGGATACAAGGTCGACCCAGGCGGGGGTGGTCGCTGTGAGTTCGGCAATGCCGAGACCGCATTGGGCAATCTCCTGGATTGTTTGGTAGGCCTGTGCTGGGTTGGAAGCGCGTATGACAGGCAGGACTTGAGCCGCGTTGATCAGCTGGAGGGCATGGTCAACCGAGGCCGGCGAGCCGAAGTTACTGGCGGAAGCGTGTTCTTTCGTTGACTTGAAGGTCTGGCTTTTGGACGAGCCGGGAATCATGAGTTACCTCCTGGGATATTTTCAAGATCGGAGGACATGTCTTCGAGCGACTTACTGGCCGTTTCAGGCACGAACCTGTGCACAAAGATGAACGACAGGATTGCGAATGCTGTGTAAATGCCGTAGCTCATGGGCAGGGAGACATCCCGTAGGGAGGGAAATGTGAGATTGACGATGATCCCTGCGGCCCAGTTTGCTCCTGCTGCCGCGGAAGCTGCGAGGGCGCGGATGCGGTTCGGAAACATCTCACCGATGAGAACCCAAATGACAGGCCCCCAAGATATGGCAAAGAAGATGACGAACAAGTTGACGGCCACGAGAGTAAGAGGTCCCCATGTGTTCGTAAATTGCGGTGTGCCATCAACGATGGTTGCCTGAGTGAAGCCAATGGTTGTGAGAGCAAGACTCACCGCCATGCCGGCAGAGCCGATCTTCAATAGCCGGCGGCGTCCTACCTTGTCGACGAAGAAGATGGCAACGATTGTTGCGAGCACGTTAACCACCGATGTGAAGGTGGATAGGGCGAAGGCGTCGGATTCCTCGAAGCCGACCGACTGCCAGAGGGAGGTGGAGTAGTAGAAGATGACATCGATGCCGACCAGCGCTTGGAGTGCTGCGAGTCCAATGCCGACCCAGACGATGGGTAGGAAGCCGGTGCGGCGGCTGACGAGCTCACCGAACCGAGCCCGGTCCCCGGAGCCTGTTGTTCGGGCGATGGCCGCGGTCTGGTCGACAGCTTCTGTTGCCGAGATCTTATGAAGTGAGGCAAGAAGCGTAGTTGCCTTGGCCGTTTTTCCTCGACTGACCAGGTAGCGGGGTGATTCCGGGAGAAGGAGGGCCAGCGACCCGTATACGGCTGCCGGGAGTATTCCGGCCAGAAGCATCCAGCGCCATGCCGGTAGGTTGAGCCAGCCCGTTGCGTCGGCACCTCCGAGTGCATTGGCGATGGAGGCATTAGCGAGCAGAGCTGCGAATATGCCGAGAACAATGGACATTTGCTGGAATGATGTGAGGCGTCCTCGTACTGCTGAGGGCGAAATTTCGGCGATGTAGAGGGGGCCGATGACGGAGGCTATGCCTACAGCGATCCCGCCGATGAAGCGCCATATGGCCATCTCAGTGCCGCTGGTCGCCAGCCCGCTGCCCAAGGCGGAGCCAAAGAAGAAGACAGCGGCGATGAGCATTACTCGTGGGCGTCCCCACCAGTCGGCGAGGTAGCCACAGATGCTCGCTCCCACGGCGGCACCAAATAATGCGGCGGCAACGATCATGCCGAGCAGGAAGGTGGAGATCTCGAAGACTTCCTCGATCGCGCCTACGGCTCCGTTAATGACGGCGGTGTCGAAGCCGAAGAGGAATCCGCCGGCCGACGCGGCGATGGAATAGAAAAGAACTTTGCCTGTCATGGATGCTGATGCCGATCCGGTCGACAGGGCTGTAGGGGGGTGGTGCATGATGACCTCGTTGTCCTTGATGCGTAGGGGGAGGAATTTAAAGGGTGAAGATGTCCACGCCGTGGGTGTAGAACTTCACGGCCTCGGGATCGAGCGATGCGCCGAGCCCGGGTGACTCGGGGATAGTTAGGAGTCCGTTGGTGTCCAAGGCCCAGGGGGTGGTGACGATGTCATCCACGTACGGTGACCCGTCGACATACTCAATGAGGTCCGTCTCAGGGAGGGCGGACGCAAGTTGGAGGTCAGCGGCCAGCCCCAGCGCTGTGTTCCAGCCGTGTGGAATTAGCTTGATCCCGTGGTCCTGTGCCGCCCAACCAATCCGTCGCTGTTCGCTGAGCCCTCCAACTTTCGTGACGTCTGGTTGGACGATGTCGAACGCACCGCGGTCCAACCATTGAACGAACGTCTGTCGGCGAGTAAGTACTTCGCCCCCGGAGATCGCTACAGGGGCAGCCCTCCTAAGCGCAACGAAATCTTCGAGGGCGTCTGGCGGCAGCGGCTCTTCGAACCACTCGACGTTGTAGTGTTCGAGCATGTGCGAGGTCTTCAGCGCCCACTTGTACCCGTTACTCCAGGCGCTGTCGCTGGCTCCAGCGTCGACCATCAGCAGCGCGTCAGGTCCAACAGCTTCCCTGGCTGCAGCGACGATAGCCTCGTCAAGCTGAGCGCTGACGCGACCGAAGGGACCCCAGCCGATCTTGAAGGCCGTCCACCCTCTGCTTTTCAAATTGGTAAGGTGCTCGCTCAACTTGATAGGTTCCTGCATGAGCAATGAAGCGTAGGCACGCACCTTTTCCCGGTATCGTCCACCGAGGAGTCGACCGACAGGCTGTCCGGTAGCCTGGCCGAGAATGTCCCACAACGCGGTGTCAATCCCGCTAATGGTGTGGGTGACTGATCCCCCTCGTCCCATCCAGAAGGTTGTGCGGTGCAGTCGCTCGGCGACGCGCTCCGGTTCGAGGGCATTTTCCCCAATAAGGTATGGCGTTAGGAGTTCCAGCGCCGCCTTGACGAGCGCTTCGCTGGTGAAGACGCTGCCAACGCCGATTAGTCCGTCCTCGGTGTGGACGGAAATTAGTGTGTGGACGACGTCGTCGTTGGTAAGTTCTTCCTCCCAACCACCAGCTGGGGTGGCGCCTCGCAGTCCGGCCGCTTTGATTCCGACGATTTTCATAGGTGTTCCTTTGCAGGGGGGCCTGGGGTTAGGCGTTGTTAAGGGGGTAGGCAATAGTCGACATGAGGGCATTTTCGGCTTGTCGCGAGTCCAGACGGGTGTGCTGCACGACAATGGGAGCCGAAGAACGAATGACAAGGGAGTAGTCGGTTCCGCGGGGGATTTCTTCCGGCTCCGAGAGATCGTTCAGCCGCTGGTGATGGATGCGTTCGGCTCCAATTCCCAGCCTGAAGGGACCAGCTGGATCGCGGTCCTGGAAATATGCGTAGACCTCGATGTCCGCGTGCTGCTGGCTGGCGTTGAGGATGCAGATGCTGTCATGGCTGATCATCTCTGGTGCTGGACCCGTGCTTGTGGGCGGAATCCAACCATCGCCTACGGCCCAAACGGTTGAACCGATAGCCGGTACTTCACTAGTCATGTGGTTTCTTCTTTCATGTATCGGGGATCAGGGAGGCAAGAAGCCAGTGCGTGCTAGACACTGATCGAAGCTTTAGCGAGGACCCCGCCGTCACATACGAGATGGGACCCGGTGACGTAAGAGGAATCGCTGCCAAGGAGCCATAGCGCCGCGCGTGCGGGTTCGTCCGGGGATGCCATCCGTCCGAGAGGCACCTCTTGTGCAATTTGATTCCGCATTGCGGCGCGTTGGTCTTCGGGAACAGCGGCCCACATCAGATTCGTTTCCGTGGGACCGGGAACGATGGCATTTACTCGTATGCCGTACTGTGCATAGTCCACTGCGAGGCTGCGCACCATGGCCGAGATGCCGCCCTTTGAAGCGGAATAGGCAGTCGCGCCTCCGGCCGCGAATCCCACTGACGCGGCCGGAGAGGAGCACAGCACGATCGATCCCGGACGTTGTTCCTGTACGAGCCTCCCCAGGAGCTCTCGGCAGAAGAGGTAAGAGCCCGTCAGATTGATGTCCATAACGCGGCGCCAGTCCTCGACGGAAAGTTCGTGCGCCGCCCCGCCGATGTCTATTCCGGCCGCGGTAACCAATCCATCTATGTGGACGCCCTCCTCGTGCAGTCGTCGGAAGACCTCCTTGACCTCAGTCTCGTTGCTGACGTCGCAGGTCATGGGACGGACCTGTCTCCTGCCGGACGAAAGGTCTGCTGCGATCGCCGCAATCGCGTCGGCGTCGCGGTCCACCAGAACAACCGCGCCTCCCGCAGCAACTACTTGACGTGACACCGCCTCTCCAATCCCGTTAGCGGCGCCTGTCACCAAGATGGTCTTGCTGTTCATAAGTTCTCCTCGAAGGAAACGGAATAAAACCATAATTATAGATTATTTATAATCTGTCAACGGGTATCATGGAACAAAAGAGGGAAGCGGGGAGCATGTCTACTGAATCAGCTGAGGCGGAGGTCCGGAGTGGCCGGCCACGCCCGCAGGTGTCATCGCGCCGCCATCAGGTCGTCGACTATTTGCGTCAGGACATCATGAGCGGCCTGCTGGCACCGGGGGCACAGTTGAAGCAAGATCTTATCGGCCAGGAATTTGCTGTGAGCCCAGGGCCTGTGCGCGAAGCGCTTCGTCAACTCGAAAGCGAAGGTCTTGTGGTCCATATCCCGAACCGGGGGGTGTTCGTCGGCGAGGTAACCCCCGTTGACCTTTTGGGTGTTCTTCTTCCGGTACGCCTGGCGATTGAGACCTACGCCGCGGAGCAACTGGAAGGGCGGGAGGAAACACTGACAGTGTTACAGGGCATCGTTGACCAGATGCGCCGCGCTGCGAACGCCGGTGTCCTGCAAGACGTGAACGACCTTGACTTGAAATTTCACGAGACGCTGGTGCGTTCTGCGCAGTCCACCCATGCTCTGCAGATTTGGAACAACGTTCAGCCCAGGATCAGAATGCAGATCTACAAGCTTTCCGCACGCCACAGTGCCATACATGCCATCCCCCAGGAGCACCAGGAGCTCGTTGACGTCTTTCGCTCGAACGACAGGGACCTCATCAGGGATCGGGTGGAGGATCACATCGTCGGAAGCGCCCAGAGGCTTTTGTTGATGGAAGAACAAAACGTCACGGAAGACTAGATCCGGAGCTTCCTAACTGTCGCCGCCATAACCAGCGCAGCCTAGGAAGCCCTGGGAAGGAATCTGCCCGGTAATTGGTGCGCGTGGCCGCCGTTGTCAACGACGAGCTCACCGTTGACGGCCACCCACCGTGCCGCTTGGGCGTATGTTTCCGGCATGGTGAAGGTATCGGTGGCTCGCAGGATTTCGGGATCGAAAACAGCGATATCCGCGTAGAATCCAGGACGTATGAAGCCTCTGCCCTTTATATCGAAGTGTTCAGCTACACTGACGGTCATTTTGTGGATGGCTTCTGCGAAAGTCAGCGCCTTGCGCTCGAACACGTGGTGGGACAGGTAATGCATATGCCCGTGGAAGAAGAGAGGGTGCTGTGTTTTGCCCGCGAGAGGACCGGATTTGGTGCTGGTCTAGGCATCAACGCCTAGCAGGAAGAGCGGGTGGCTGATCGCCTCGGCGAGGTGCTTTTTGGTGAAGAGCTCGCCAGTGAGCTGCACTTGGTCCATGGCAGAACCCGCCGCGCAGAGGATATCGAAGAAGACATCCCACTCGTCTTTGCCGTCAATTCCGACAACTGTAGGAAGGATAGGCCTTCGAATGGGGCTGAGCCTGGTGCCGTGCCCAGAACAATACGGTTTCGCTGGCCCTTGTTGACGGACCGCCAGTACCGATCGGAGTCCTGCCTCACAATTTTCCGCACGGCTGGATCCGCGAGTAGCCGGGCGGTCTCCCCCGGTGTGCCGGTGAGTACCCAGTCAGGAAGCAGGCCGGCGGCGAGACCGATGCCCGCGGAAATGGCGTTATACCCACCAACGCAACAAAGCGCCGCTTCATAGATTATAGATAAATTATAATCTATTTAATAGCGAATGATTAGGATGCACAAGGAGCGTTCCCTTATGAGAAACGGAGGGGTTGTGACAGGCTTCATCTTCGATTTGGACGGAACTCTGATCGATAGCGAACCGCTCTGCGAAGCAGCTTGGGCCAATACCCTTGCGTCCTTCGGTAGCCGTCTGACGACGCCGGAGGCGAGGTGGAGTGTTGGTAAGACTTCTCGAGAGTGCGCGCTTCACTTTGCTGCAACCAGGCCAGCGCTGCCTGAACCACAAGTACTGACGCGATGCTACATGGATGCCCTTTCGGCCGGCATGGCTAAGCATTTGCGAACCTTTCGTGATGCCCGCGTGACTGTCGAGTGGCTCCGCTTGCAAGGCATCCCTGTTGGGATTGCTACAAACAGTTCCAGGGCCAGAGTGAACAATTCTCTGATGTTGACCAATCCGCGCCTCCCGGAGCTACCCAGTACGGCAGCGGACGAGGTTGCTCGTCCTAAGCCGGCGCCGGATGTTTATCTGCGGACTGCCGAAAAGCTAGGAGTTCCGGCTCAATGTTGTATCGCAGTCGAGGATAGCGACGTTGGCCAACAGTCCGCAATCGCAGCAGGTATGCAGGTCATCCGAGTTGACCAATACGACAGAAACAGCGACACGCTGCTTCGACAGTGCCAGCAACTTGCCGTGCAGTGAAGTACTGGCAGCCGCGACCTACGTGGACGAAGGGCGCGCGGCCCTAAATAAATCTGCTTCACATTGGTCCGATCTTTAGCTGCGCTATGGGGGCACGATGGCGGCAAGCTTCCTCCGGGACCTCTAGCAAAACCCTCGAAGCACCGAACGCCGATTTTTCTCCGCGTTAGTTCTGCCTGGCGTCAGGCATATCGGGTGAGTGAGTCGGTGAGGCTGCCCCATCGACGATCTAGGGCGCTGGTGCGACGAATCGCCCTCGGGGGGTCTTGACGCCTCCAAGAAACGGTCACATAATGATTTAGGGACTAAATTTTCGTTCAAAATTAATTACAAACTGCATGTCTGTACCTGTGTACGTCTGGGTCGCCACGCCACCCCGCCAACCGCCGGAAAGGTTAGATGACCTTGGACCCAAGACCAGCCGCCACCGATCCGCCTCCGAACGACCCAGCAGAGGAAGCCAGATGGGACGTGCTATGGGAACCAGCTGCCCGTCGCTTCCTGCCCAGCGAGCATCTCCCCGTCACAGCCTTTACAAAACACACTTCCCTGCTGAACCAAACTGAGGCCCGTTGAGCGAGACCACAATCGACTGAACCTCCGACGCACCTGCCGATAAGCGGCCCGTGTCAGACTTCCACACTGCGTACGCATGATTTCTCATCAAAGAGTGCCCATGGGATGTGCTTTGGCTTCCATCGGACTGAAATCGGGCTCTCCGCTTCAGCCTTGACCACGTCCGGCCGCGCAGAACCGGACCCCAAATGGGCGCGCCAGCATCGTCGGAATGACACTGGCAGCCCCCCATCGACGAAGGAAAGACACCTCATGAAACCCGCCCTGCACCCTCAAGATCGCCCGATGGAACTACCACTGACAATCCCCACCGGTGGTGCCTTGCGTCCCTCTGCGCTTCGCTCCTTAATCCTCAAACGGGCATCCGTTGGCTTGAACAGGAAGCGCGAAGCGGAAAGCCCCCTCGTCGTCGCTGTCAATGGACGAAGTGCTAGTGGAAAGTCCACACTCGCCAAAGCGTTAGCTGACGAGCAGGGATGGGCTGCCGTAGCAACAGATGACGTGGCGTGGTGGCATTCGTTCTTTGGGTGGTCGGACCTCCTCATCGATGGCGTTCTGAGGCCAGCCCTGCGAGGAGAAGAAGTGTCCTACCGCCCGCCAGCCTGGGAGGAACGCAGCAGAACGGGAGCGATCCATGTTCCAAAGGGAACTGCCGTCCTTGTGATCGAAGGAGTGGGCGCTTCGCGTTTGGAGCTTATGCCCTTCATCGACTACTCAATCTGGTTGAAAACAGACCTTCCCCTCATAAACCGCCGGGAAGCGGAACGTGCCAAGCAGGGCGAAGTGACCCCTGAACTCCAGCAGGAATGGATGGCCGAAGAATTCCCGTTCCTCGACCACGACAAGCCTTGGGAACGAGCTGATCTCATTCTCACAGCCCATGCCGTCTCGCCAGCCTGCTATCAGGAACTACTGGACGAAGTCAGCCTTTAGGACCGCTGGAATCAGGGGAACTTCCGGTCCAAAGCACTGATGAACCAAAGACTCGTCACGGAATGAGTGTCACATGACTCGAAAACACGTTGTTGCGCTCTGCGGTCCCTCGTCGTGGAACTATCTCATCCTCCTTGACCATCTCCCTGAGCCGGTCGCCCACATGCAGTTCGCGCGCCGATCATGGCAGACCGTGGGCGGAACGTCGGCGGGCAAGGCTCTGCACCTTGCGGACCTTGGCGTCAGCGTGCGCTTGTGCTCCCCTCTGGGAGAGGACGATGAGGCCAGCCGGGTCCACTACGCACTTGCCACAGCAGGGGTGACCGTCGAGGAGATATGGTCCGAGCACACTGAACGCCATGTCAACCTCATGACCGACGACGGCGAACGGGTATCCCTGTACGTTTCGGTCCCGTCGACGCCGACTCCAAAGGGGCTTAGAACGGCCGAAGCCGCGGTGGCAACGGCCGATGTTGCCGTGATTGACCTCAGCGAACTCGGGGCTCTGCTGTTGGAAAGCGGCGAGGTCCAGCGAACGCCTCTCTGGGTGGACCTCCACGACTACGATGGATCTTCGACATTCCACGAGCCATTCTTACGTGCTGCCCATGCCGTTTTCATGAATGACGACCGCACGGCGGATCCTTGGGAGCTCTTGAGCAGCTGCCTCGAAAGGGGTCCTCGCCTGGCGGTGTGCACCCGCGGCGCCGACGGCGCAATCGCCATGGAGGCGGATGGGACGCGGCATGAGGTCTCCGCAATGCCCGCAGAAGTGGTGGACACCAACGGCGCGGGGGACGCGTTCATGGCAGGCTTCCTGGCATCCACCTTGCACGGCGCTGCCGTTGCTGATGCGCTCACATTGGCGGCCGCCCAGGCCCGAATTGCCATTGAGAGCATGCACATGCACCCAGTACTTGGGGGCACCTATTCACCTTGGAGCTCAATCTCTAGAGTGGTCTCCTCCGCTAATCCATAGCTCTCTCTTTATGTCGCCTGTGCGGAAAATGGAGTCGCCCAATGGAAAGACAAGCAGTCATCAAGGAGCAGCCGTGAAAGCTCGGCTCAACAGCACACCTGCCGAATTTGCCAATCGCGCCGCAGCCGAACGCTAGCTCGGGACTGTAAAGGGTGGCAATTCTCCGATAGCCCGGGACGCTTGTCTGCCAGCCATTAGAGTGTGCCGAGGGCAAAGGCGTCACCCCTGCTGGACGGCCTTAAGGACGCGTTCCGCCTCAAACCCCCGTCTATCACGGGCCTCATTCTGGCGTTCACGGCAAAGACTGCGTTGGTGGAGTCGCCCCTACTGAATTGCTATACAGGCGACGCCCTGAGCCTCAAGCACAGCGGCCCTTCGTTCACGCCCTCAATCGAACCATAGGACTATCCGTGCAACCGGAGAGGCTCCCAAAAATCATCGGGTTGACGGCAGCGTGCCGCCGTCAACCCGATGCGTTCACTAATGTGCCCTCCTCCACTGGGTGTCCCGTATCGGGAGAGGCATCTCTGTACTTTAGATGTCGCGTTTCTGGAGCAGCGCCAGGGCAAGGGCCACTGGGACCACAACCCAGGCACCCAGCACCAGGGCGGCTTGCCACGCCTCAAGTGTGTTCGGAACATGTTCGACGGCGGTTAGCGGGCCAATAGTGCTTGTGGGCAGGTACTTATTGGCTTCTTTGAAGAAACTTCCGGGGATGAGTTGGAAGGCGAGCGGTGCCACGAAGAACAGACCTACCAGGCTCATGATGCCGCCGGCCGAGTTGCGAACAATTGTTCCAAGTGACATGCCGATAGCTGCCACAACTGCTACATAGATGCTGTTGACGATCAAAAGCTTGACGGATTGCGAGCTGCTGAGGTCCAGCTTGAGATCGTAGTTGCCCAGGATGGGGAGTGCCACCAAGCCGGCGAGATAGCTGGAAATCACAGTCAGGAGAAAGGCGCTGACCATGACTACGATGAGCTTGGCCAGAAACGGCACCATGCGCTTGGGCGCGGCAGCAAAGGTGGAGCGGGCCATGCCGGTGGTGAACTCGGAGCTCATGAGCAGGACGCCCAGAGAACCAAGGATGAGCTGGGCAAAGGCGATACCGGAGGTGGGAATGCCTACAGTAAGACTCGCGCCCTGGGCAGCTAGGGCTGCTGCGGTTTCAGGGTCGGCCGAAGCCTTCTCGGCGCCTGTTCCCCACGCTGTGAGAGCTGCGAAGCCCACCATGACGAGTGCGGTGGAGGCAAGGAGGATCAGCGTGGACATCAGGGTGCGGAACTTGATGAATTCCGAGTTCAGTACCCGGTGGAATGCCGGTCCAAGGCCGACGGAGTTTCGCTCCACGGTGGCGGTGCTCATGTCTACTTCCTTCCGGCTTGGGCGGGAACCGAGGCCCCGGTGGTGACGCGCGAGTGGTATTCGACCTCGTCCTTTGTCAGTTCCATGTAAGCCTCTTCGAGGCTGGCGCGGTGTGGCGTCAACTCGTGGACCAGCACCTTGTTGTCAAGGGCTGTCCGGGCGATGCCGCGCGGATCCAGTCCGGAAACTTTGAGCAGGTCGCGCTCGTGGAATTCCACGGAAACGCCACTTCCGGCGAGCAGCTGCATGAGCCGTCCCGGCTGGTCCGTGCGGACGCTTGTCCGGGTCTCGCCGTTCCCCGAGATGATGTCGGCGATGGGTGCGTCGGCGATGATTCTGCCTCGGCCGATCACAATCAGGTGATCTGCCGTCAATGCCATCTCGCTCATGAGATGGCTGGAAAGGAAGACCGTCCGGCCTTCGGAAGCCAGATGCTTGACCAGATTACGGACCCAGAGGACACCTTCGGGGTCCAAGCCGTTGACCGGCTCATCCAGGATGATGGTCTGCGGATCACCCAGCAGCGCGGCGGCTATTCCGAGGCGCTGGCCCATTCCGAGCGAGAAGCCTTTGACCTTCTTCTTGGCGACATCACCCAGGCCAGTCATCTCGATGACTTCACGGACCCGGCTCTTGGGGATGCTGTGCGTGGCCGCCATGGCTAGAAGGTGGTTGTACGCGGTGCGGCTCGTGTGGACAGCCTTGGCGTCCAGGAGGGCACCGATCTCGCGGAGCGGTGCCTTGTGCTGGGCGAACGGTTCGCCGTTCACGGTCACAGAGCCCGCTGTGGGAGCGTCCAGTCCCATGATCATGCGCATGGTGGTTGACTTGCCGGCACCGTTCGGGCCAAGGAAGCCCGTCACCCGACCAGCTTGGACGGTGAAACTGACGCCGCCGACGGCGGTCTTCTCGCCGTAGGCCTTTGTCAGGCCTTTTGCTTCGATCATGAATGAGTGTTCCCTTCTTGGAGCACAGGGGTGTGCCAAATGAAATCCTTGACTGCACCAACCACGCTAGCCACGAAAAGAACGTGAACCATCGGGCTTGGGGATGAACCTCATACAGCCCTCTAGTACCCCGGGATGATGCCAAAAGGCCTTGGACCAATCCCACGGGATGGGGTTGACCGAATCTACGCTAATTCTTTGTTAGGCCTGCACATTTCAGATATTTCGGATGAGAAAATGGATGCTGGGAAAGCCCTTCTATATATCCATCCGATGGAAGGGGAATACATTGAAGCTCCATTTTTCTCAATTTTTTCTCGGAGTGCTCAGGCGCAGGACTTTCGTGACCACGATGTCGGTTCTCTGCAACAGCCGGCTGCGCGGCTTCCGGCCCGAACCCATTGCCGATCGTCGAAAGGCCTAATACCGCATGAATGCCAGCAAGGACGACCGATTCAGGAACAATCCGGTTGGGGATTTACTGAGGCGCGCCCCCGTTACGGTGGCGCTCAGCGGATTCTTGTTGTTT